>CAZKUZ010000290.1:0-18420 GCA_964556045.1 uncultured Thermodesulfobacteriota bacterium
GGCCCCATCACGCCCGATGCCGCACGGGTTTTGACAGACATGCTCACCACGGGCCTGGAGCGGCGCGGGTTCGTCATCGTTCCCATGGGCAAGGTGGAAGAGGCGCTTCTCCAGATCGGTGAGAAAAAGGCCGCGACGTATCCCATCGAAACGGCGAAAAAGCTCGCGAAAAAATTCAACGTGAAACTGGTGATGGCGGGGGTCGTCTTCGAATACAAGTCCCGCGAAGGAAGCTCCATCGGCGTGGAGGAACCCGCCGCCGTTTCTTTCAGCCTCCATCTCATCGAAGGCAAGACCGGACGCATCCTCTGGAAAGACAAATATTACGAATCCCAGAAGCCCCTCAGCGAGGACATCACCAACATCGGAAAATTCATCAAGCGGAGCGGGAAATGGGTAACCGCCCGGCGCCTGGCCTATGACGGCATGAATACCCTCCTGGACAACCTGCCGGACTTTCAATGATCCCCATCCCCGCGATCGACCTCAAGGGTGGTAAGTGTGTCCGCCTCTTCCAAGGGAAAATGAGTGAGGAGACGGTGTACGGGAACGATCCCGTGGCCATGGCCAGGAAATGGGAGGAGGAAGGGGCGCGGCGGTTACACCTCGTGGACCTGGACGGAGCGGTTCAAGGGTGTCCTGTCCACGCGCAAACGATTCGCCAAATCGTCGAAGCTGTCTCCATCCCCGTCGAGGTGGGCGGAGGGATCCGGACCACCGAGGACATGGAAACCTACCTGAGCGCGGGAGTCCACACGGTCATCGTAGGCACGGCCGCCTTCTTAGACCCGGGGTTCCTCCAAACGGCGACGGCACGCTTTCCCGGCCGTATCGCCATAGCCCTGGACACGGAGGGTGACACCATTGTGGTCAAGGGATGGCAGTCGGCCACGTCTGAGAAGATCGACCCTTGGATCGAACGCCTGAACGAGTTTCCCATTTTCGCCGTTATTCATACGGACATCCGTCGGGACGGGACCCAACGAGGCGCCAACACGGAGACCCTTCAACTCGTCCTGAAAAAGAGCCGCCACCCCGTTATCGCCTCCGGGGGCGTGGGGAGCCTGGAAGATCTCAAGGCGCTCAAGGCGCTCTCCGGGGAAACGGGCAAGGATTTTCTGGGGGTTATCATCGGACGGGCCCTCTACGAGGAAAACTTCACCCTCCGGGAAGCCGTGGAATGTCTGGAGGGCGCCGCGTGTTAGCCAAGCGCATCATCCCCTGTCTCGACGTCAAGGACGGGCAGGTCGTCAAAGGGGTCAACTTCGTCAACCTCGTAGAGGCCGGGGACCCCGTTCAGCACGCCCGGTTCTATGACGAAGAGGGGGCCGACGAGCTGACCTATCTCGACATTACCGCCTCCCATGAGGGGCGCGATATCTTTTTGAACGTGGTCAGCCGGACGGCCGAGGCCGTCTTCATGCCCCTGACGGTGGGGGGCGGCGTGCGTTCCATCGACGATATCCGCAAGCTCCTCTTGGCCGGTGCCGACAAGGTTTCAATCAACACGGCCGCCGTCGCAAACCCAGAGCTGGTATCCGACGCGTCAAGAAAGTTTGGGAGCCAATGTATCGTGGTGGCGGTGGACGCCAAATGGCGGGGAGATCACTACGAGGTCTTCACCCACGGCGGGAGAACCCCCACGGGGATTGAGGCCATCGGGTGGTGCAAGAAAATGGCCGACCTGGGCGCGGGTGAAATCCTCCTGACGAGTATGGACCGGGACGGGACCAAGAAGGGCTACGATATCACCCTCACTCGGCAAGTCGCCGACGCCGTTCCCATCCCCGTCATCGCCTCGGGTGGTGTGGGGACCCTGGAACACCTTTACGAGGGCATTGCCAAAGGCGGGGCCGACGCGGTGCTGGCCGCCTCTATTTTCCACTTCAGGACCTATAGTATCCGGGAAGCCAAATCGTATCTCAACGAACGGGGAATTCCCGTCCGGCTCTAAAAATCCCTATCTCTGATGAGAAGGAAGCGGTGCCTTCAGGATCAGGGGCAGCAGAATCGTTACCGTGGTCCCCTTTCCCTCTTCGCTTTCGATCTCCACGCGCCCCTGCATGTCACGGATGTGTTGATAGACCAAGGCCAGTCCCAGGCCTATCCTGTAAGGCTTGGTGGTATAAAAGGGATCCATCACTTTGTTTAGTTCCTCTGGGGGAATTCCGATCCCGTTATCCTTTACCTTGATCCACAAGATCCCCTCTCCCACGTCCATCCCCGTCAAGACCCGGATATGCCCCTTTCGTCCTTCCGGGATGGCATCGACGGCGTTCTCGAAGAGGTTTTTGAAGACATTCTGCAGCCCCTGCCGGTTCGCGTGGATCAGAGGGATTTGGGCATTCTCCGGAATTTCTATCTCTATCTCTCGTCCCGGCGCCTTTCGAATACAAGCCTTGAACTCCTCGGCGACTTCCCGCAGGAGCTCAATGAGATCGACATACTCATAGTCCCCCTTGGAAGGGATCTCGAACTCGGTTACCTGATCGATGATCCGCTCCAGCCGGTTGACCTCTTTGATGATCCGCCCGACGTATTCCTGGCATACGGGGTCGTTCAACTTCTTCTTTTTGATCCTGTAGGCGAATCCCCCGATAACGGTGAGGGGATTCCGAAATTCGTGGGCGATCCGGTCGGCCAGCCGCCCAAGAGCCGCGAACTTCTCGCTCTCGAGGAGCTGGAGCTGGAGTTCCCGGATGCTGAGGAGAGAGTAGATCTTTGCGTAGAGTTCTTCCACGGGAAGGAATCTCGAGGCATAGGCGTCCGCCGCCAGCCCAAATCCCTCCAGCTTTTCCGCCTTGGCATCCTTCCCGTCCAACACGAGGATCAGAATACTCTGCGTGTCCATCTGACCCTTCAAAATCTTGCAGATCTCATGGACATCAATATCCGGGGGGGAATCATAAAGGACCAGGAGATCGGGGCGCTTCAGGCTCGTCTGGTAGATGATATCCGCGGTCCCGCCCTCCACGAGTATGGGAGAAAATCCGCGATCTTTCAGATACCTATAGAGGTGCTGGGACTCTATCGATTGATCGAAGGAAAATAGGATGTTTTTTCTACGAATCACGGGCCGACCGGTCCTCCCACCCCGAGGTATGCCTGCCTTTTTTACCATTATCAGGAGCCAAAATCAAAACGATTACACCCCCGGTTTTCCCCGCGGGGTCCGGAATTCCCGTCACGTCATCGCTATTGGGTTGAAGTTTCAGGATCCCTATTGTAAAAGTAATTTAAAGGCAAGCAAGGAGTCATGACCATTCATCTTCACCCCATACGTATCCAGTGGGAAGAGGTTGACCTGCCCCCCATCGGGAAAATAAGGGTTTTCGCCACGGAAAAAGGTATCTGTGCTATCTTCCTGGGACCCCGGCAGGACGAGGAAGTCGGGCGTTTCAGGAGAAGATGTCCGTTTCCGCACGAGCTTTCCGAGGGACTTCTCCGGGACTTGTCCATCTTAAACGCCCTCAAGGACTATGCGGCGGGGAAACGCCCCTCCCTCTCTTTTCCCCTCGACCTTCTCTGGGGAACTCCGTTCGAACGCGATGTATGGAAGGCCCTTCAAACCATACCCTACGGCCAGTGCGTCAGCTACCAGTGGGTCGCCATCCAAATCGGCCGCCCCCGGGCAACCCGGGCCGTCGGGAACGCCGTTGGTAACAATCCCATTCCCATTCTCATCCCCTGTCACCGGGTTATCAGAAAAGACGGAAGCTTGGGCGGTTTCTCCTCCGGGCTTCCCATAAAAAGGGCCCTCCTCAAGATCGAGGGATGTGACAAGGAGATCAAGGAAGTCCCGCGGGCTTAAACGTGAGGAAAGGACCCCGAAATGTCGGAAAAATTCACTGATTTCTTCCAGGTTAAACCGAGAGAGGCGGTAGAGGAGCTTATCGAATCCCTCCTCTCCCCCCTTGAGGCGGAAACCGTTTCGCTCGCGCAGGCTCTCGACCGCTTTTCCGCCGAATCCCTCTCCGCCCCGTCCTCCCTTCCCCCTTTCTCGCGTTCCACGGTGGACGGATACGCCGTAAAAAGCCGGGATACCTTTGGGGCCTCCGAGGGATTCCCCGCCATGCTCAAGGTCTCTGGAACCATCGCCATGGGAAGCCTGCCGGAGAAGTCTCTCAAACAGGGCGAAGCAATGGCCATTCCCACGGGAGGCGCCTTGCCGGATGGTGCCGACGCCGTGGTAATGGTGGAACACACCGAATCCCCGGATCCGGATTTCGTCGAGATCTACCGCCCCGCATCCCCCCTTGAAAACGTCGTCCAAGCGGGGGAAGATATCAGAGAAGGAAGCCCCGTTCTCGAAAGGGGACAGAAAATCCGTCCCCAGGAGTTGGGACTTCTCGCCGCCCTGGGAATCACCCGTGTCTCCGTGACGCGAAAACCGATCGTCGGCATCATCTCCACGGGAAACGAGATCGTCCCACCCGACGCCGCTCCCCTCCCCGGTCAAATCCGGGACGTCAACCGCTTTCTCCTCCAGGGCCTCATTGAGCGAAACGGGGGAGAGGCACGCTTCATCGCCCTTGTCCCCGATGACGAGGCCACCCTGAAAAAGGCCTGTGAGGAGGGCCTGGCAAGCTGCGATCTCCTCCTCCTGTCCGGGGGAAGCTCCGTGGGCACGCGGGACCTGACCCTGAAGGTTCTCGAATCCTTCCCGGGATTCGAACTCCTGGTTCACGGGGTCGCCGTGAGCCCCGGCAAGCCGACGCTCCTGGTGAAAGTCGGGGAGAAGGTCGTCTTCGGGCTCCCCGGGCATCCCGTCTCCACGTGGGTCATCGCCCACCTCTTCGTCACAAAGGCCCTCACGTCTCTCCTCGGGGCCTCTGAAAGTCCCGCCCTGGTGTGGGAGAGAGCCATCGTCCGGGGGAATATCCCCTCCGCCCAGGGACGGGAAGACTTCGTCCGCGCGAAAGTCACGGGCAAGGGAAGAGACAAAACCGCCACACCCATCTTCAGCAAATCCGGGATCATCTCTTCCCTCGTCGCGGCCAACGCCCTCATCCAAATCCCCTTGAATTCAGAAGGGGTTTACAAGGGCGATGAAGTCGATATACTAATGCTCCTATGAAACGTTCCGTCTATCTTTCCCTCACCCCGTTGCCGGAGGCGAGGGAACGGGTGTTGTCCTCGATCCCGTCCCTGGATCTCCCCGACCATGAGGTCGTCGCAACCGAAGAAGCGGCAGGGAGGACCGCAGCCTTAGAGGTGTTTGCTCAACGATCCATTCCCCATTACGCCGCGGCGGCCATGGACGGTGTCGCGGTCAACGCGAGGGTGACCTTTGGCGCGTCCGACGCCACACCCGTGACCCTGAAGATCGGGGAAACGGCCTTCTGGATCAACACCGGCGCCCCCATGCCCCCGGGCACCAATGCCGTGATCATGGTGGAACAACTCCTCGAGGCGGGGCCCGACACCTTCGAAATCCGCAGCGCCGCCCATCCATGGCAACACGTTCGCCCCGTGGGAGAGGACATCATCAAGGGAGACCTGCTCCTCTTGCCTGGCGAGGAGATCCGGCCCTACGACGTGGCGGCCCTCCTCAACGCGGGGGTCTTTTCCGTTGCCGTCAAGCCCCGCCCGAGGATCGCGATACTCCCGACGGGATCCGAGCTGGTCTCCCCCGAAAAAGATCCCGAACCCGGCCAGGTCATCGAATCCAACAGCCGGATGATTGCGGGTTACGTTCGGGAAGACGGGGGCTCTCCCACGATCCTTCCCCCGTGCGGGGACGAGCGTGAAGAACTCGCCCAGGCGTTAAAACAGGCCGTCAAGGCGTACGACATTCTCTTGATCCTCTCCGGTTCCTCCGCCGGGGCCAAGGATTTTACGCGGACCATTCTGGAGGAATCAGGGGAAGTCTTTATCCACGGGATCGCCATGATGCCGGGGAAACCCGCCCTGTTCGGGGTTGTCGGGAAGAAACCGGTCTTCGGCGTCCCCGGCTATCCCACCTCGGCAGCCCTCTACTACGAAGAGGTCATCCGTCCCTTCCTCGGCAAGCTGACGGGCCGTTCCCCTCGCCCTCCCGCCACAATTCAGGCGAACCTCGTCAGGAAGATCCCCTCGAAACTGGGACAGGAGGAATTCATCCGGGTCCGCCTGGGAAAGATCGGGGAGACATGGATCGCCGTCCCCCTGGCGCGAGGCGCCGGCATCCTGAAAAGTCTATGCGAGGCCGATGGCATCCTCCGCATTCCCCTGGAATCGGAAGGGGCTGCCGACACGGCCCCCGTCACGGTTCATCTCAGGCGGGAACGCTCCGCCCTGGAGGGACAGCTCATCTTCATCGGGAGCCACGACCTGAGCCTGGACCGTATCAACGTCCTCATGGCGAAAGGTTCGACCGGGGTCTCCCTCGCCATCGGCGCGGTGGGTAGCCTCGGCGGCCTCTTCACCCTAAAGGACGGCAAGGCTCACCTGACGGCCGTTCACCTTCTGGATCCCGAGACGGGAACCTACAACCTCCCCTACATCAAGAAGTATCTCCCGGGGCGGAAGGTCCGGATTATTCATCTCCTAAAACGCACGCAGGGCCTGATGGTCAAGAAGGGGAACCCCAAAGGGATCACCTCCATCAGGGACCTGGCGCGGGATGATATCCAGTTTGTGAACCGACAGCGGGGGGCAGGCACCCGCGTGCTCCTCGATGTCTTCCTTGAAAGGGAAGGTCTCTCCCCGGATATGGTTTCGGGGTACGCCAACGAGGTGGCCACCCACGCCATGGTGGCCGCCGAGATCCAGGGAGGCATGGCGGACTGCGGGCTGGGAATCCAGGCCGCCGCCCATTCCCTGAATCTCGATTTCATCCCGTTGGCCGAAGAGCCCTACGATCTCGTCATACCGGAGGAGTTCTTCGATGATCGGCGCATCCGGATCCTCTTGGACATCATCCGATCAAATCCCTTCCGAGAGGCCATGAAATCCATGGGGGGATACGACCCCTCCGAGAGCGGCACCGAGAAGACATTATGAAACCTATCTTGAAAGACAAGTACGGCCGCGTCATCGACTATCTTCGCATCTCCATCACCGATCACTGTAACCTCCGCTGCCTCTACTGCGTGACGGACGAGATCGCCTGGGTCCCCCACGACGAGATCCTGAGGTTCGAGGAGATTACAAAAATCGTCGATGTCTTCGCCAAAGAAGGGATTCGAAAAGTCAGGATCACGGGCGGGGAGCCCCTCATGCGGAAGGGGCTGCCGGACTTCATCTCCCAACTTTCCCGCATCGAAGGGCTGGACGACCTCAGCGTCACGACCAACGGCGTCCTCCTGAAATCCCAGGCGGAGGCCCTCAAACGGGCCGGGCTCAAGCGTATCAACGTCAGCCTCGACACCCTGAAGCCCGAACGTTACAAGGTCATCACGGGAAGGGATTTCTTTCACCAGGTGTGGGAAGGGATCGAGATGGCCAAGGCGGTTGGGCTCTCACCCGTCAAGATCAACGTGGTGGCCATGAAAGAATACAACGCGGATGAAATTCTCGACTTCGTGAAACTGACCCTCGAAGAACCTTACGTCATCCGCTTCATCGAATACATGCCCATGAACGAGACGTGGGACGATCACAACTTTTTGAGCGTGGACGACATCAAGGCGGTCATCGAGTCGGTCCATCCCCTCGTCCCCATCGACGGCACGCACAACAACGGTCCCGCGCGCGTCTTCCAGATTCCGGGAGCGCGAGGAGAAATCGGCCTGATCAGCCCCCTGAGCAACCACTTCTGCGGCACCTGCAACCGCCTGAGACTCACGGCGGACGGCCATTTACGCCCCTGCCTCTTTTCCGACACCGAAATCGATATCAAGACCCCTTTGAGGGCCGGGGCGGACGAAGCGGAACTTCGCGATGTCCTCTACAGGACCCTGGCGCTGAAACCCAAGCGCCACCACATGCAATCCGTCTCGGCGCCGAAATGCCACCGAGGGATGTGGAGTATCGGCGGATAGCTCGGCGCGAAAGGGAGGTTTTTATGGATACGCTCACCCATCTGACCCCAAGCGGAGAGGCCACCATGGTGGATGTCTCCGAAAAACCGGAAACCCTCCGGGTTGCCGTCGCGGAGGGGAAAATCCGGATGAAACCCGAAACCTTCCGCCTCATCCAAGAAGGACAGATAAAGAAAGGGGATGTCCTGGGAACCGCCCGAATCGCCGGAATCATGGCGGCCAAACAAACCCCCCACCTTATCCCACTCTGCCACCCCATTCCCCTCAGCAAGGTCTCCGTGGAATTTTCCGCGGACGAGGCGACCGCCTCCATCACCGCCACGGCGGAAGTCAAGAATCGGGGCGTCACGGGGGTTGAGATGGAGGCCCTGACCGCTGTCACCGTCAGCCTGCTGACGATCTACGACATGGGAAAGGCCGTGGACCGGGGCATGGTCATCGAGAATGTCCACCTGGTCAAAAAGAGCGGAGGGAAGAGCGGCACGTATGTTTACGAACGCGACGCGTAGGATTTTGGTGAAAGGCAAAAACTCTCCGGTTTCAACCTTCAACCTCAGGGATTAAGACATGCACGGTCATCTGATTTCCATCAACGTTGGTAAGATCCGCGGTGTTCCGAAGCACCCCGTGACAGAAGGCGTACTGACCCCTGACTGGGGACTCAAGGGTGACGCCCACGGCGGCGACTGGGACCGCCAGATAAGCCTGTTTCCCCTGGAAACCATGGCCCTGGTCCCCAAGGCCCTACGGACCACCTTTGAAGATAACGCCTTTTCCGAGAACCTCACCATCGAGGGTCTTCCCCCCGAGATACTCCGGGCGGGGACCGTCCTTAAAATCGGCGAGGCGAAGATCAAAATCTTGCAAATCGGGAAAGAGACGTTCGAGCCCCCTGAAAGCGGACGTCCCTACATCGTCAGCCGCGAGGGACGCTTTGGACGGGTTTTGACCGGGGGGCACATAAAACCCGGGGATATCGTGGAAGTCGTCGAGGAAGGGGCCTTTGACCCCGACGCCCCGAAATTGGCACTGATCACCCTGAGCGACAAGGGAAGCCGGGGGGAACGGGAGGACGTCAGCGGGCGCTTCCTCCTCTGGTACGCCACGCGGATGGGAGGGCAGGTCCTTTTCAGTGACGTCATCCCGGATGATAAGCCAGTCATCAAGGAAAGGCTGCTCAAGGGGATTGAGGCCGGGGCGGACCTCATCCTGACCACCGGGGGAACGGGCCTCGGCCCGCGGGACGTGACCCCCGATGTTACAAAGGAGGTCATCGACAAAGAGGTGCCGGGTTTCGCGGAGGCCATGCGGGCGGAAAGCCTCAAAAAGACTCCCCACGCCATGATCTCCCGGGCGGTTAGCGGTATCGCCGGCAAAACCTTGATCATCAACCTCCCGGGGAGCCCCAAGGCGGTGGCCGAGTGCATGGAGGTCATCTTCCCGGCGCTGCGCCACGCCATCGACAAGCTGCGCGGTGACCCGACGGAGTGCGCCACGGAGCTCTGAGCCCTCCCCCTTTCACGCACGCCCTGCAGGTTCACGAAAAAATATCCCTGAAGCGGGCGTTTAATTTGACATTTTCCCCCTTGCTGTTAGTATATAAAAGAGGAAATAAAAGAAGGGGATTATCGATGCACCAAGTTCAAATGATCAGTTCAAAGCTCTTCGGCGTGGCCATGATGACCTACATCGTCGCAACCCTTTGCTACCTGGCTTACATGGCTTTCAAAAACAAAAAAGTCGGAACACTGGCTACCATTGTCCTCGTTTTCGGCTTCCTGGTCCACACGGCGGGGATCGCCTTCCGGTGGAGAGAGACCCACCTGACGGGATACGGATATGTGCCCCTGTCCAATATGTACGAGTCCCTGATCTTCTTCTCCTGGACCATGGTGTTGATTTATCTGATTTTCGAATGGCGGTATAAACGGAAGATCATCGGGGTCTTTTTCATCCCCCTCGCGTTTCTCGCCATCGCGGCGACGTCCATCATCCCGGGAGTCAGCGACCGGATTACCCCCCTGATCCCGGCCCTTCAAAGCAACTGGCTCACCATCCACGTCACCACGTGCTTTTTCGGATACGCCGCCTTTGCCGCAGCCTTCGTGGTCAGCCTTCTCTACCTGCTTCAACATCGGAGAGACAAGGCGGGAAACCCCATCTCCTGGTTGCCCGAGGCCCGCGTCCTGGACGACGCCAACTACAAGTCGATCATCATCGGTTTCCCCATGCTGACCATCGGTATCATCACGGGGGCCATGTGGGCCAACTACGCCTGGGGAAGCTACTGGAGCTGGGACCCCAAAGAGACCTGGTCTCTGATTACCTGGTTCATCTACGCCGCCTTCCTGCACGCCCGCTACACGCGCGGCTGGCACGGGAAGAAGGCCGCCTATCTCTCGGTGCTGGGATTCGTCGCGGTGCTGTTCACCTACTTCGGCGTCAACTACCTCATTTCGGGACTGCACAGCTACGCCTAACCCGCTTGGGGCCGTGCGAAAAAAACAAAGCCCGCTCACAAGAGCGGGCTTTTCCTTCGGCCAGAAACCGTCACAAATTGTAGAGTTCTTCGCCTATCAGCTTCACCCAGTTCTGCTTTAAAACCTCTTCCGCCTCCTCCAAGTTGTCCACGCCCACGATCAGGACCGTCTTGTCCTTCGTGCCGAGGCACGGGTAGAGGTAGGACACGTTGATATTCTTCTCCTTCAACGGTTTGAGGATGGCGTTGAGACCTCCCGGATGATGGGGGGCTTCCGCCGCCAAGACATCGGTGGGATGGATGATGTAGTGATTGCTCTTCAGAACCTCGATCGCCTTCTGGGGATCGTTGACCACGATCCGTATGGAACTGATATCCGCCGCGTCCACGACGCTAATGGCAATGATATTAATCCCGTTTTTTCCGAGTATCTCGCTGACCTCGGACAGTTTACCCGGAACATTCTCCAGGCTGATTGAAATCTGTTTG
Organism: uncultured Thermodesulfobacteriota bacterium; assembly: GCA_964556045.1. Classification (GTDB taxonomy): domain Bacteria; phylum Desulfobacterota; class S145-22; order S145-22; family S145-22; genus JAOZMY01. The sequence goes on from CAZKUZ010000290.1 coordinate 10,933, forward strand.
ATCGCCATCAGACTTATCCTCCATTCTTCCTCATATAATCAAACCCCACGTCGAGGGCCTGCAGGTTCATCTCTTTCGCCTTCTTTTTCTCTTTGAAAACGTCCTTTATGGCACTCCGGATACTATCGAGTTTCACGAGACCCGTCTTCTCGATGAATCCACCGAGCATCACCATGTTGGCGCTCTGCTCACTCCCCAGCTCGTGGGCCAGGTCGTTGCACGGAACCTCGTAGAGGATAATGTCCCCCCTGACGGGGCGCTGCTCCACGAGATTGCTATTCACGAACATCACCCCTCCCGTCACGATCTGGTGCTGAAATTTTTCGAGCGAAGGGTTGTTCATCACGACCACATTGTCAGGGGCGGACGCGATGGGGGAGGCGATCTCTTCGTTGGCGATGGCCACGGTGCAGTTGGCCGTGCCGCCCCTGACCTCCGCGCCGTAGGCGGGAAGATACGTTACCTGAAGCCCCTCCACCATGGCCGCGTAGGCCAGAACATATCCCATGGAAAGGACCCCTTGGCCCCCGAATCCGGCGAATACGGTTTTAATGAGCATCTTGGGCCTCCTCGGAGGCGGTGATATCCTTAATCACACCCAATGGAAAGAAGTTGACCATTTCGGTATCCACCCATTTGCACGCCTCGAGCGGGCTCATCTTCAAGTTCGTCGGGCAGGGAGACAACACTTCCACCAAGGTGAATCCGAGGCCCTGAAGCTGGACTTCAAAGGCCTTTCGAACGGCCTTTTTCGTGGCCCGGATCCCGGCGGGAGATGTCACGGAGGTTCGTTCGATGTAGGCGCTTCCCCGCGTGATGGCCAGCATCTCACTCAGGTTGAGGGGGAATCCGTCCCTGTTTCCGACCCTTCCCCCCGGAGAGGTGGTCGTCGTCTGACCCAAAAGGGTCGTGGGGGCCATCTGTCCGCCCGTCATGCCGTAAACCGCGTTGTTCACGAAGATGCAGGTAATCTTTTCGCCCCGGTTGGCGGCGTGAACCGTCTCCGCCGTCCCGATGGCCGCGATGTCCCCGTCCCCCTGATAGGTAAAAACCAGGTGATCGGGAAGAACACGCTTCACACCCGTAGCCAGGGCGGCCCCCCTTCCATGCGCGGCCTCGCCCATGTCCACGTCAAAATAATTATAGGCCAGCACGGCACAACCCGCGGGCGGCACCCCGATGGCGATCTCTTCAACCCCCATCTCCTCGATCACCTCCGCCACAACGCGATGAAGCAAACTATGGCCGCATCCGGGGCAGTAGTGATACGGGTTCGGCTTAAGGGTCTTGGGTCTTCCAAAAACCTTCTTCATCTATCCAATCTCCTTTTGAAAAAACTGGCGCGACACGATCCTCGAAATCTCCGCCGGATTGGGGACGACACCGCCGGGTCTGCCGTAGAAAAAGACATCCGCGTCCCCGCCGAGCGCCAGTTGGACGTCCTCGATCATCTGGCCAGCGTTCAATTCGAACACGAAGAAGTGCTTGACCCGTTTGGCCAGATCCCGAAGGGCCTTGGACGGGTAGGGCCACAACGAAATGGGACGGAACAAGCCGACCTTGAGTCCCTCCCCGCGGGCCCTTTTGACGGCTGCCTTCGCAATCCTCGCCGCCGTTCCAAAGGCCACGATGACCAGATCCGCGTCATCCGTCTTGAAGGACTCATACCTCACCTCGGAATCCGCGATCTGTTCGTATTTACGTATCAATTTCCAGTTGTGTTCTTCCATCTGTTCGGGATCCAGTATCAGGGAACGGATAAAATGGCTCTTCCTCCCCTTCGCCCCCGTGATGGCCCAGGGTTTTTTAGGAAGCTTTCCCACGTCACGAAGAACCGGAAAGCGGACCGGCTCCATCATCTGCCCCATCATCCCGTCCGCCAGAATGAGGACCGGGTTCCGATAATGATCCGCCAGGTCAAAGGCCTTGTATGTCAAATCGCAAAGCTCCTGCCCCGAGGCCGGCGCCAGAACGATGGTGCGATAGTCGCCATGCCCCCCTCCGCGGGTCGCCTGGAAGTAGTCCGATTGGGACGGGGCAATATTCCCAAGGCCGGGCCCCCCCCGCATCATGTTCACGATGACGGCCGGCAGCTCCAGCCCTCCAAGGTAGGAGATGCCCTCCTGCTTGAGGCTGATCCCGGGAGAAGACGACGACGTCATGACGCGGGCCCCGGCCATACTGGCGCCGATCACCATGTTGATGGACGCGATCTCACTCTCCGCCTGAACAAAGACTCCCCCTACCTCGGGAAGTCGTTTTGACATATATTCCGGCAGCTCATTCTGGGGCGTGATGGGATATCCAAAGTAGTAGCGACACCCCGCCCGGATGGCCGCCTCCGCCACGATATGCGTCCCCCTCATCAAGGAAGGTTTTTCATCTCTTTTCACGATACACCTCAATGGCAACTTCAGGGCACATGACGGCACACAGGGAACACCCGGTGCATCCCTTGTCATCTTTCCCCTTTTCTTTTTTCACGACGGCGTAGAAATACCCCATCGCGTTCCGCTGCGAGCCAATCTCAATCACGTCGTTGGGGCATGCCTCGACGCAAAAGCCGCAACCCTTACATTGATCATAATCTATTTTTATGGTCCCTTTCAAAAAATCCCTCCGATTAAAGAAAATAAGAAATCACATTTCCTGGACAATGTCAATCTATTCATCCACGGGCCCCTACTCACCAATAATCTTGACGAGGACTCTCTTCCTCCGCCTGCCGTCGAACTCCCCGTAAAAAATCTGTTCCCACGGACCAAAATCGAGCCTTCCCTCCGTCACGGCCACGACGACTTCCCGCCCCATAACCTGGCGTTTCAGATGGGCATCCCCGTTATCCTCGCCGGTACGATTGTGCTGGTATTTGGAGATGGGCTCATGGGGCGCGAGCCACTCGAGCCAACGCTCATAGTCTTGATGAAGACCCTTTTCGTCATCGTTGATGAAAACCGAAGCGGTAATATGCATGGCATTGACCAGGCACAAACCCTCTTTAATCCCACTCTCTCGAAGGCATTCATTGACCTGGGAGGTAATGTTCACGAAGGCTCGCCGGGTCGGGATATTGAACCACAACTCCTTCCTGTAACTCTTCATGGCACTCGCTTCTCCTTCGTCATGTATTTACGATTCCCCCTTTCTTCACGATCATCAGGGAGAGATACCGTTCCTGCTCTTCCTCCAGCGTCTCCAGGCTCAACTCCTTTACAACCCGCTGCCCCGGGAGGCAACACTTCTGGATCCAGATGGCATGGTGAAGCAACCCCTCTTCTTCGAGCCGCTTGATAAGTTCCTGCGCGTCACTGGGAATTTTCATAAAGACCAGGTTGTCGGAGGCCTTGATAAGCTCTTGAAGGCGGTCCGGCTCGATCTGGGCTGAAGGGATCAGGGACAGCGTCTCTCCGTCGATGGAAAGGGGAACATTAAGCAGGTTCGCCGCGGCCGTCACCATCGACACGCCGGGAATAATTTCGATTCTCACCGACGGTTCCTGCTTCCTGAGATTACGAATCAGGTGGGAGAAGGTGCTGTAAAGGGAGGGATCTCCCAGGGTAATATAGCCGCAGTCCTTACCCGTTTTCAAAACCTCCGCCACCTTTCTCGCGTTCTCGGCCCAAATGGCGTCGAAGGCCTCCCGGTCATAGGTGGCTTTAAACTCGAGAAAACGCACCTCGGCGGAAGGGGAAAGGTGTGGCTTGACAACCGTATGGGCAATGCTTTCCTCCACGCCCGCCTTCTTGGAGGCGAAGACGATTTCAAGACGCTTCAGGCAATCGATGGCCTGAAGGGTGATCATGGACGGGTCTCCCGGGCCCACCCCGATGCCATACAAGGTCCCCACTTTCTGGGCCATGGCGGCCCGCTTGCGGCGTCGGTTTTCTTTCCCCAGTTCGTTAATGAGGCAGGAGGGCCGAAACTTGCAATACTCGTTCGGATGAACACACTCCGTATTCTCATCCAGGGGGATCTTCTTATTGTATTTCTGACAATACCCGTACTCCAAACCAGTTTCGCTCAAAACTCCACCCCCTTCTGAGCCTTGATCCCCTTCTGAAACGGATGTTTGATCTCTCGCATTTCCGTCACCAGATCCGCCCGCTCGACGATCCTTTCGGTGGCATCTCTCCCCGTCAGGATCAAATGGACATCCTCGGGCTTCTGTTCAATAAAATCCAAAACATCTTTTTCTTCAAGGAGACCGAATTTTATGGCGTAGTTCACCTCGTCCAGAACCACCATGTCGTATTCCGTCATATGCTCCCGGGCATACGCGAGCGCCTCTTTCGCCGCCTGTCGATCTTCCTCCGCTACCTTTCCATCCGTGGAGACAAACCCTCTGCCCATGGGAACCAGCTTGAAGTTCTCAAACTTTTTCGCCGACTCAAGTTCCCCGTATTTCCACGATCCCTTGATAAACTGCACCATCAACACGCGGTATCCATGCCCCAAGGCGCGAAAAGCCATTCCCAGGGCCGCCGTGGTTTTTCCTTTGCCGTTACCCGTATGCACGATAACGAGGCCTCTCCGTCTCGCCATAAAATCCACCCTTTTTACGATTTATCCCTACCCTTTACGAATCTGACGGTTGTTTGTCAAGTAAGTTGGTATTCTCCGCCCTTTATTGACATAATGGCACACAACGGGTAAATAACTCCCGTACAGCCTAAACAAGATTATTATGAAAATAGTTTTGGGGAAAAACACTCAGACAAAGATTCAGAAAAAGGGGGAGTCTATGAGTCTATCAAGAAGGAGTAAAATAAGGTTAAATTGTATGCTCGTCGGTTTTCTCGTTGCAATTTTTGTCCTTACCGGTCCTCCTCTCTCCGGGAGAAAGGCCTGGGGAGCCTCCGAGGGGGGCAAAATGATGCTCCTTCGCGTCAAGCCCGCTGTGGTCTTCATCCTTTCCCAAATATCCGGAATCGTGGAGATAAGCACCAAGAGCGGCACAAAAACCTTCAAAGACGCGGGAATGGTGTCGACGGGATCCGGGTTCATCATCAATCCGAACGGCTACATCTGCACCAACGGTCATGTCGTCCAATTTTATTATGAGAAAAACGACAAACAGTTGGAGAGAATGTTCCTCATGCAGGTCATTCAAAAACACTTCATCCCAAAACTGATCCAGTCCGGGAAGGTTGAAAACAACCCCATGGCTATCAAGAACGCGATCGTCCGTCTCTACAGCATCTTGAAGCCCAAGACCGTGGTCAAGATTAAGAAAGACCTGCGCGTCTTTCTCTCCAACAAAAAGCAATTCCCCGCCGAGGTCAAGGATTACAGCCCTCCCATGGGACCCTATCCCGGCAAACTGGACATCCCCGGATTTGAATACGAGTCGGAGACGGGAAAAGACATCGCCATCATCAAGATCGAGGCGAAGGATCTTCCCACCGTCATCCTCGGGGATTCCGGCTCCGTCCAGCTTGGCGAGGTCGTGTATGCCGCCGGGTATCCCGGGGTCATCCTTTCTCACGCCATGTTGCAAAAGAGCCTGGAAAATATTCTGGACTGCACGGTAACCGTCGGCCATATCTCCGGCAAAAAACTGACGGCCACCGGCGCCTCGCTCATCCAGACCGACACGCCCATCGCCCACGGAAACAGCGGTGGACCTGCCTTCGACGCTAATGGCCGCGTAATCGGCATGTCCACCCTGGCCAGTATCGAGAAGACCCAGTCCGGATACCAGCAGGTACAGGGATTCAACTTCCTGGTCCCCATCAACACGGTCAAGGAGTTCATCGCCCGGGCCGGGATCAAGACGGATGTGGAAAGCCTCTTCAACAAGGTATGGGCCCAGGCCCTGGAGGCCTATCGAAAACAGGAATGTGACGCCGTCATGAAGTATTGCGATGCCGTCCTCAAACTGATGCCCGGTCAGCCGGACGTCCTCAAGCTCCAGAGGTTGACACAGGAGAAGATTACGAAGGGCGAATGCCCCATCTCCTGGAAAAAGATCGCCCTCTACGTAGGCATCGGCGTGGCCGTCCTAATCCTCCTCATCGTGATCATCGTGGTGGCGAAAAAAGGAGGAAAGGGCAAGGCCGTGGAAGCGCCCGCCTCTGCCGAGGTTCAACAGGTTACGATGATTGAAAAACCGAAAGAAATCCCCAAGTCCCTCGGCCAGTTGGTGGGCAAGGACGGACCCTTTGAGGGGAAAACCTTTGAAATCCCGGCGGAGGGGCTCAAGATCGGGCGGGATCCCGCAAAATGTGATATCGTCATCGACAACCCCCATGTCTCCCGAGAACATGCCTGGATCGGCGAAGAGGGGGGGAATGTCGTTGTCAAAGACCTCGCCTCCGCCAACGGAACCTTCCTCAATACCATGGGGCACCAAGTCACATCCGAGGTTCTGAAACCGGGAGATATCGTCATTATCGGGAAGGGAAAGATGGCCACTTTCGTTTACAAAAAACAAGATTAGGCTCAAGAGGATCAAGAGAGGATAGGCGTGACGCTTTTGGGAACCGTTATAGGGGATTACAAAATCCTCAAAAAGATAGGCGCGGGCGGCATGGGAATCGTTTATCAGGGCATCCACGTGCGCTTAGAACAGGAGGTGGCCGTCAAAGACCTCTCTCCAGAGTTGGCGTCCAATCCCGAAATGCGGACACGCTTCATGCGTGAGGCAAAAATTCAGGCCCGCCTGAACCATCCCAACGTGGTCAACGTCCACAACCTCCTGGAACACGAAGGGCGTCTTTTGCTCGTCATGGAGCTGGTCAAGGGACGGACGCTCGACCAAATCATTCAAGAGCGGGGGGCGCTTCCCTCCTCCGAGGCCATCGACATCATCCGTCAGGTCCTGGACGCCCTCTCCTTCATGCACTCCCAAGGCGTCATTCACAGGGATCTAAAGCCGGGAAATATCATCATCACCCCGGAGGGACGCGTCAAGGTCACCGACTTCGGCATCGCCAAGGCGACAACTGAGCAGGGACAAACCCGCGCGGGAGTCCGCCTCGGGACCCTATGGTACATGTCCCCGGAGCAAATCAAGGGGAAATCGGTGGACGCGAGGAGCGACCTCTATGCCGCGGGTATCACCCTGTTCCAGATGGTCACGGGGAAACTTCCCTTCTTCGGGAACTCCGATTTCGAGATCATGAGGGCCCATACGGAAACCCCTCCTCCCAACCCGAAAGAGATAAAAAAAGACATCTCCAAACCCCTCGCGAATGTCATCCTCAAGCTCCTTGAAAAGGACCCGGAGAAAAGATTCCAATCCGCGGCGGAGGTTTTGAAGGCCTTAGAAGGCGTCAGAGAAACGCCGGAAAGTCAGCCCCAAAAGCCGGGATCCCCAAAGAAAGTAAGAGATAAAGGAAAAAGTACACCTCTGTTGAGTTCCGGGAAAAAGGTCTCCCCTCTTGTCTGGATCATCATTGCCATCCTCTTGCTGGGTGCCGGCGTGGTCCTTGTCACGTACTGGATCATGAACCGAAAACAGTCGATTATCCCCGTGGTCAAGACCCA
>CAZKUZ010000291.1:0-9597 GCA_964556045.1 uncultured Thermodesulfobacteriota bacterium
ACGGTGGGGATGTCCTCCGCGGGGAAGGCCCCCGCCCGAACCGTAACCAGCCACTTGTCCGCCGGTTTCAAAGCAACCTTTGCGTTGACCTTTCCGCTGTACATCTGACGAATCGCGATGAGCCCCTCCGCCACTTCGATATCCACCACATCGGTGGTGAAAGGGATCTCCCACCTGACCGCAATGGCCGGGGCCAAATCCATCCCGAAAGCGGTCTGCCCCATCAGGATGAGTTGGCAGTCCACGTTCTCAAACAGGTTGGCAAAGGCCGCCTGATACCGCAAGGGTTCGAAGTCCTTCAGGTTGGAATCGAGGTAAGCCACCGTTCGATGCGCGTGGGGCGTGATCCGGTCCAAAAGCCCTTTCTGCGACACATCTCCCAGAAAGAGGGCGATGACCTCACCCCCATCTCCTATGAGCTGATGGGCCTTGCCCAGCATCTCAAAGGTAATATCTCTTACCTCATTCTGCCGATGTTCCACCAATACCGCTATCTTTTCCATTTATGCAATCCCTCCCCGCTCTTTAAGAATCTTGACGAGTGCTTCGGCCTTTTCATCCATGGTCCCCTCAATAATCTCCGCGCCCTCTCCCACAGGCGGGAAGAAGAGCTCTTCGATCTGACTCAAGGAACCCTTCAATCCTACTTCTTCCTCCGAGAGTCCTAAATCCGCCACACCTTTCGCGCCAATCTCTTTCTTGGCCACCCGGCGGATCCCCATGATGGAAACGTACCGGGGCTCGTTGATCCCCGTCTGGATGGTCAAAAGGGCCGGGAGCTTGAGGGTATCCACTTCCTCCAAACCGCCTTCCAGTTCCCTATGCACGGTGAGGGTATCCCCCTCCTTCTGGATGTCCGTCACGAGGGCCGCGTAGGGAAGCCCCAGCATCTGCGCCAAGGCCACGCCCACCGCGCCGAATCCGTCGTCATCCGCCTGGACCCCCGTGAGGATGAGGTCATGGGGGATGTCCTTAATGGCCGCGGCAAGGATCTTGGCCATGGCGTAGGCGTCGGATCCCTCAAAGGCGGGGTCCGTGAGGCGCAAGGCCTCGTCCGCCCCCATGGCCAGGGCGCGACGCAGGACCTCGTTGTTCTCCTCCGGTCCCACGGAGATCACCGTGATCGTTCCACCTTCCGCCTCTTTGAGCTGAATGGCGGCCTCGACGGCGTAGTTGTCCCACTCATTGATGGAAAAGACGAGGCCGTCGGTGTCAATGGCCTTTTTGCTCCCATCGATAACCAGATCCGCTTCCGCTGTCTCTGGAACCCGTTTGATACACACGATAATATCCATATTCCTGTTCCTCCTTAGAGATGGTTCCGATCGTAAGACGTAAAGGGCGCCTCACGATTCGCGAACGTATTTCTTGTCGTAATCCACAAACAATTCCCACACACTCAATCAGCTCTCCATTTCCGGGGGAAGCCCCAATCCCATGGACGCCAGCTCCATCAGGTCGATGACCTTGATCTTTTCCTCGTTCCCCGTGGTTTTGACGGCGTCCTCCAGGGTCAGCAGGCAGAAGGGGCAGGCCGTGATAATGGCCTCCACCCCCATCTCGAGGGCATCCTCTACCCGAACCTCCGATAGGCGTTTCCCAATCCCCGTGCCTTCCATCCACATGCGGCCGCCACCTCCCTCGCAGCAGAGGCTGTTTTCCCGGCAGCGCCCGAATTCGATAAACTCAATCCCGGGGATGCTCTTCAAAACCTCGCGAGGCTCGTCGAAGACCCCGTTCTGCTTTCCCAGGTAACAGGGGTCGTGATAGGTCACCTTCATGGGAACTTCCGTGTTGAAGGTCAGCTTCCCCTCCTGGATCAATCCCCACACGAACTGGCTGTAATGGAGCACGTCACAGCCAAGGCCTTCATACTCGTTTTTCAAGGCGTTCATGCAGTGGGGTGAGGTCGTCACGATGGTCGTCGGGTCGACCTTCGTGAAATTCTTCATATTCTCTTCCATCAGCATCTCGAAGAGGCCCACCTCCCCCATGCGCCGGATCTCGCTTCCGCAGCAGACCTCCTTGTTCCCCAGGATTCCGAAGGAAACCTCCGCGGCCCTTAAAACCGTGACGAGGGATTTCGCCACCACCTGGACCCGCGGGTCGTAGGAGGCGGCGCAACAGACAAAATAGAGAACCTGCCCGGGATCCATCTCCAGGGCGTTTGGAATCTCCAGGTCCTGGGCCCATTCCGCCCGCTTGTTCTTGGCGCGCCCCCAGGGGTTTCCATACTTGTAGGCGCCGTCCAGGGCGTCGATGATGGTCTTTTCGATCCGGCCTTCTTCCACCATCATCTCCCGAAGCCCGATGATCGCGTCCACGGGCCGCAGCCCCCTTGGGCATCGAATCGCGCACGTGGAGCAGGTGGTGCAGTCCCAGATCTCCAGCCGGTTAAAAAAGACATGGAGGTCTTCCCGCACCGTCGATTCCCGAATGACCCGGCGAATGTTCAGGGGCGACTTAATGGAAACCGGACATCCACCCGTACACTTCCCGCATTGAATACACGTAAACAGATCCAGCCGCTCCGGCAGCGACTGTTGCAGCTCTTCCACCTCTAACCTCCTCGAAGGATCTCACGTGCAATAACCATTCGTTGCACTTCCGAGGTCCCCTCATACAGGGTCGTTACGATGACATCCCTCAAAAAACGCTCCACGGGATAATCCTTCGTATAGCCATATCCTCCCAACATCTGAACCGACCGGATCGTGACACCTCGGGCCGCCTCACTGGCAAATACCTTGGCCATGGAGGCCTCTTTGGTAAACTTCCGGCCGTTTTCTTTGAGGTAGGCCGCCCGAAGAATCAGGAAGCGTGCCGCCTCAAGCTCCGTGTAAGAATCCGCGATCATCCACTGGATCGCCTGGAAGTTCGAGATGGGTTTCCCGAACTGCTCCCGGTTCTTGACGTACTCCGTGGCGTAATCGATGGCGGCAAAGCCGATTCCCAGGGCCAGGGACCCTATCCCGATCCGTCCGCCGTCCAGCTCCATCATGGCGATCTTGAAGCCATCGCCCTCTTTGCCGAGCAGGTTTTCATCCGGGACCCAGCAATCCTCAAAGATCAACTCATTGGTGGTGGAGGCCCGTTGTCCAAGTTTTTCCTCGTTCTTCCCAACCTGGAATCCCTCCCGGCCCTTCTCCACGACGAAGGCGCTGATCCCTTTTCCTTTCCGGGCGGATTTGTCGGTTACGGCCCAGACCACCGTGATGCCCGAATGCTCTCCGCTGGTAATCATGGTCTTCGTGCCGTTGATCCGGTAGCCGTTTCCGTCCCTGACCGCCGTGGCCCGGATGCTGGCCGCGTCGGATCCCGCGGACGGCTCCGTCAGGGCAAAGGAGCCCGCCGGGTACGTTCCGTCACAGATCTTGGGGAGGTGTTCCTTCTTTATGGCCTCTGTGGCAAACTCCTGTATCACCTCCGCCACCATGTTGGTCACCGAGGTGGTTACCCCCGTGGCGGCGCAGGCCTTTCCGATCTCCGTGATGGCCAGGCTGTAGGCGATAACCCCCACCTCCGATCCTCCGTAATCCGTGGAGATGTTCATCCCCATCAATCCCAACTGCGCCAGCTTCTTCAGATTCTCGAAGGGAAAGGCCTTGGTGCGATCCAGTTCTTCGGCCACGGGTTTGAGATGCCTCTCGGCAAAATCCCGCGTCATCTGCTGGATCATCTCCTGCTCGCCGGTCAGATCAAAAATCATCCCATCATCTCCTTAAGATTCGTACGTGTAGAACCCTCGCCCGGTTTTCCTCCCGAGAAATCCCGCGTCCACGTACTTTTTCAGCAAGGGACAGGGGCGATACTTGGGATCTCCAAACCCTTCATAAAGGACGTTCATGATGGCCAGGCAGGTGTCCAACCCGATCAAATCTGCCAGGGTCAAGGGTCCCATGGGATGGTTCATCCCGAGCTTCATAATGGCATCGATCGATTCCGGAGTTCCCACCCCCTCGAAGAGGGCGTAGATCGCCTCGTTGATCATGGGCATAAGGATCCGGTTCGAGATGAACCCGGGGAAATCGTTGGCCGGCACCGGGGTCTTCCCGAGTTTCTTCGCGAGATCCTCCACCGTCTGGTAGGTTTCATCGCTCGTCTGAAGCCCACGGATCACCTCCACCAGCACCATCATCGGCACCGGGTTCATGAAATGCATCCCGATCACCTTCTGCGGCCTCTTTGTTGCCGCGGCAATCCGGGTGATGGAAATGGAGCTGGTATTGGAAGAGAGAATCACATCCTCGCCGCAAATGCCGTCCAAATCCCGGAAGATTCCCAGTTTCAGGGACTCGTTCTCCGTGGCGGCCTCCACCACGAAATCGGCGTCCTTCATATCGGAAAGGGCGGTGGTTCCTTTGATTCTCCCCATGGCCGCGTCCTTCTCCTCCTGCGTCAGCTTTTCCTTCTTGACAAAGCGGTCCAGGCTCCGGGAAATCGTGTTCAAACCCCGCTCGATAAACTCGTCCTTGATGTCCGACATAATCACGTCAAAACCGGAGACAGCCGCAACCTGGGCGATACCTCCGCCCATCTGTCCCGCGCCTACCACGCCAATCGTTTTAATCGCCATGATCCTTCCTCCTATCCACCGTTCATTCTCGAATAAATTCTTTTACACCCCTATATCCTCTCGACGGTCAGGCCGACGGCCTCTCCCCCGCCGAGACAGAGGGTTGCTAACCCTTTTTTCGCGCCCCGCTCCTGCATGGCATACAAAAGCGTCGTCAAAACCCGCGCCCCACTGCAACCGATGGGATGCCCCAGGGCCACGGCCCCGCCGTGCACATTGACCTTTGCCTCCGGGATTCCGAGGGTGCGAATAATGGCCACGGTCGAAGCGGCAAACGCCTCGTTGATCTCGAAGAGGTCTACTTCATCCAGGGTCCACCCGGCCTTTTTCAAGACCTTGGGAATACACTGAATCGGAGCCACCAAGACGTCTTCGAGGGTAACACCGGCCGAGGCCTGAGAAACCACCCGCGCCATGGGCGTCAGTCCCATCGCTTCCGCCTTTGAAGCCGACATAACCACCAGGGCCGAGGCCCCGTCGCTCAGCTTCGAAGAGTTTCCCGCCGTGACCAGTCCCCCCTCTTTGAAGACAGGGGCAAGTTTCTTGATCTTTTCAGGGTCCGGCTTTCTCGGCCCCTCATCCTTCTCCACGACGGTGACACCCTTCCGGCTCTTGACCTCCACCGGCATGATCTCCCTATCGAAAAGCCCCTTCTCCATGGCGTCGAGGGCCTTCCGGTTGGAGTTCAAGGAAAAGGTATCCTGGTCCTCCTTGGTAATCTTAAACTTTTCTGAAACCAGCTCGGCCGTGTAACCCATGTGGTAATCGTTGATGACATCCCAGAGGCCGTCGTGAACCATACCGTCCACCAGCTTGCCATCCCAGAGGCGATACCCGTGGCGCGCCTTGTCCAGATAATAGGGGGCGTTGGACATGCTTTCCATTCCGCCCGCCACGACGACCTCGGCATCCCCCACCTGGATGGCCTGGGCGGCCAGCATCACGGCCTTCAATCCAGAGCCGCACACCTTGTTCACCGTGATCGCCCCCGCCTCCACGGGAAGGCCCGCCTGGAGCATCGCCTGCCTCCCGGGATTCTGCCCCAGGCCGCAGGGAAGGACGTTTCCCATGATAACCTCGTCCACATCGGTCTTCTCAATTCCGGCCCGCTTGATGGCCTCCACGATAACCATGGCCCCCAACTGGGTGGCGGAAAAAGACGACAACCCACCAAGAAAATTCCCGATGGGGGTCCGAACCGCGCTGACAATGACAACTTCTTCCATTCCTTCCTCCCAGAGAGAGAACCTACGTTCCCTCGTTCAATTTCTCCTCGATCTTCTCCCGGTAACTCATGATCTCCGTCTTCAACTTTTTCAGATTATTGACACGCTCATCGATCTCTCTCATACGACGGTCCAAAAGCTCCAGCAACTTCGGCAAAACCTTCTTATTCGTTTTATGAATCCTGTATATATCCTCAAGCTCCTTCATCTCCACGAGGGTCAGTCCCAGGAGTTTCAGACGCTTGATAAAGCGCAACCTGCGGAGGTCCTGATCCGTGTAGACCCGTTTGGCCCCTTCCACCCGCTTGATGGAGTTGAGCAACCCGACTTCCTCGTAATACCGGATGGTTCGGGGACTCATGTCCAAGATACTCGCCAACTCTCCTATCTGATATTGTTTTTCTTCACTCATAACACTTTACGTTAACTGGCAATATTTGTAAAATAAAAAATAGATACGCCTTCTCACCATCTCCATTACCCGTTCGTTACATCTCCTATAAAAATCATATCAAGAGGCCCCGTGGGGAGAGCGATCTCTCCCCACGGATCCGCAAATGTTTACTGGGGAAATTTCCCGCTGAAGCTCGCCACGATCGTCTTGTCTCCGGCATGGAACGTGGCAGCCCCTTCCTTGACCGTGATGGGGAAGGAAAAGGTCGTGATTCCCGTCCACCATTTCTCCAGCTGCTGCCAGACATTCATCTTCTTCGCCTTGAGCTTGAAACCGCCCGTCACGAGCAGACTCAACAGGGAGGTCCGGGCATCAAACATTCCATGGACCGCCAGTTGGTTCGTCTTTCCCGCGGGGATCCACATGGTCTCGAAGGCGTTGATGGTGTTCACGTCGAACTCCTCGAAGGCCACGGTGAACTTGAAACCATCCAACTGGATGGGAAATGGATTGGGGTTCGTAATCTCAAACACGAAGGCAAGATCCATCGGCGCGCCGTAATTCCCCGCCTTTCCCTTCGTCGGTTTGACCTTCTTGGAGAAATACCACCAACCCCAATAGTGGGCCAGCTGGACATCAACAAGTTTTATCGTCGGGGGTTTGATGCTCGATACACTCGCGGTTCCCCCGCCCTGGGTCGTGGCACATCCCACCATCCCGGCGAGGAACACGATTCCAATGATACCAACCATTACTGCCTTGATAGGGCTCCATTTCCTTTTCATTCTCTTACCCCTCTTTTTTTAAGTTAACCAGCGTTTCCGCCGTTTGTAATGTTTTACATCCCTGAAGCTCTTCCTCCCTCCCACGTCCGTCAGGCCGAGATAAAAGTCCTTGATATCCTCGTTCTCCTTCAGTCTTTCCGAGGTATCGTCCAGGACGATTCGACCATTCTCCAGGACATAGGCGTAGGGCGCGACATTCAGGGCCAGCTTGACGTTCTGCTCCACGAGAAGAATGGAAATCCCCTCTTGCTCGTGGAGACGGGTGATAATCTCAAAAATTTCGTGAATCAGAAGTGGTGCCAATCCCATGGAGGGTTCGTCCAGAAGCATCAACTTCGGATTGGTCATCAAGGCCCGGCCGACCACCGTCATCTGCTGTTCTCCACCACTGACGAACCCGGCGATCTCCTTTCGCTTTTGCTTCAGGCGGGGAAAGTAGTAGTATACCATCTCGAGGCGCTCTTTGACAGACTTGTTACCACCCTTGCGCATATGGCCGCCCACAAGGAGATTCTGTTCCACCGTCAGGTGTTCAAAGACCCGGCGGCCCTCGATTACCTGAACGATTCCCATCTTCGCGATCTCAACGGCGCGTTTCTTGTGAATCTGCTCACCCATGAACTCGATGGAGCCATCGGTAACCTCTCCGTCTTCATGCTTCAGGAGGCCAGAGATCGCCTTCAAGGTCGTGCTCTTGCCCGCCCCATTGGCCCCCAGGAGGGCGACAATCCCTCCCTTGGGGACTTCAATGGAGACACCTTTGAGTACGAGAATCACCTCGTGATACTTGACCTCGATATTATTCAGCTTCAGTATGGGTTCCGGTTTGGCTTCCGTTCCGGCTTCCGGCTTGTTTTCCAAATCCTTTCCCTCCATGGATCGAGAAATTAACTTCTCTTAAAGCGATATTTTACCATCCCAGCCACTCTTTTTCCCACTTCTGCGGCCAGCGTTTCTTCAAGTTCACATACTCCAACTTGACGAATTTTCCGTTCTTGTACTGCTGCACCATGCACCCGGGAGCGGGACGGTGATCCGTCGTGGTATAGGTCACGTCACTGGCCCCAAGGCCGATATGGAAGTTACGGAAAGTCTCAAATCCCTTCTTGAGGATCCCTTCACCGGTAAGGTCACCAGCCTTGTCGGCTCGCTTCATGGCTTCCCAAAGAATCAAGGCATCGCCCCAGGCCTGGACGGTCCGAATGAGACGTTTATTCAGCGGAACACCGGGATTGTACTTTTTGGCGCTCGCCACGACCACGTCCATCATGTCGGACTTCTGACCAAAGAAGGCACACGGAGTCGCGCCTATGGCGCCTTCCACCGCCTTGCCGGCGAGCCGGGGCAGGTTTTCGTCGAATCCCCAGTTGTTGATGATCCAATTGGCTCCCAGTCCGAGGGAATAGGCGTCACGGAGCGTCGCCGCCACGGACATGGTAGTATTGCCGTGCCATACGACATCTGGCTTGAACTTTTTAAGGGCAAGAATCTGGCTCTTCGTATCCAAGGCAAACAGGGACACGTTCTGGTCCGGGCCAATCTCGAAACCGAGGAGCTTCGCCTGATCCTTGATGGCCTTGATCGGGGCGCTGCAGTAAGGAGACGCGAACATGTAGCAGCAGGCGAACCGGGGCTTCCGTTTCAGCCCTTTCGGCTTCCAGATTTTGTCATACCACGCCGTCAGGCACGCACGGGCGTTGGTCGAATAGTCAGAGGAGAAAAAGAGGTTGTAAGGCGTCTTTTTAGGGTTGGTCAAGTGGGCCGAATAGGACGCGGACACATAAGGAATCTTGTCTTTTGTAATCGTCGGGGACAAAGCCTCGGTGTCTCCCGTACCCCATCCCTCGATGGCCACACACCGCAACCGTTTCAACAAGGTATATTTCGTCAGAGCTTCAGGAATACGGTATCCATAATCGAAATAGGTGTATTTAATTTTCTTGCCGTTGATACCGCCCTTTTCATTAAAATAGTTGAAAGCCTCCGCCATTCCAAGGGCGTAGTCCTTTCCCACGTCAGAGGTTGCCCCCGTCATATCCATAATTCCACCGACCCGAATGGTCTTGGCAACCGCTGCTCCAGGAAAGCTCGCTACAAGCCCCATCACAAGAAGAATTATTCCCAGTTTCAATAAAATCTCACGCGCTTTCATCCTTTTTCCCCCTTTTTAGAAGGTTTAACACTAAGTTTTCACGACATCTTGAAAGGGATAACACCCTTTCCATAAAAAAGTCTCGTCTTGGGCCACCACCCCCTTTCTAATAAGAAAATGGCCAGAGGTTGAAATAGTTTTTGATCTGCCACCAACGGTAAGACAGCCCGTTGGGTTCGAAGATCAAAAAGGCACAAATCGCCAAACCAAACGTCGATTCCTTCACAAACAGGAATTTCTCAAGCAACTGGGGATAGACATCCGCCAGCGGAAGGATCCCCATCTGGAGAAATTCCATAACCAATACCATGAACATGGAGCCGAAGATCGTCCCATGGATGGATCCCGTTCCCCCGATGAGAATAACCCCGACCAGCCACAAGGACCACGACCAGGGGAAATGCTCCGGACTGATGGCCGCCAGGTTGCTGATCCAGAAAGCCCCGGCGATCCCCCCGATAAAG
>CAZKUZ010000292.1:0-3883 GCA_964556045.1 uncultured Thermodesulfobacteriota bacterium
CGTCACCGGCCCGAGGGCGAGGATGAAGCGGTTATCCGGCGAGAGGGGATCGACCCCCTTGGGGTTGTTTTCCAGGAGCAGATGGGTGCCCAGGCCTTTCCCCCCCAGGGTCTTTTTCAAGATTTCGTCCGGGATATCCTCAACCCGGTAGGACCTCTCTTCCAGATCCACCCGTAATAACTTATTGAAAAATCCCTTCATAATCCACCTCCTGATTCATGTTTCCAGCCCCTCACAACGCCATCCGGTAGATCTCAACGGCGTCTTCCAAGGTCAAGATCCTTGGATTGTTGGCTAAAAGTCTCGTCACTTTCATGGCTCCTTCCGCGAGTTCCTGCACGTGTTTCTCCTCGACCCCGAACTCCTTCAGGCTCCTTGGAACATTCAGATCCTCCGCCAGGACCTCCAAGGTTTCTACCGCCAGTTCGGCGGCGTTCCTTTCACTGAGTCCGTATGTGTCTTCGCCGAGTATCTCCGCCAATTTAGCAAATTTCGATAGATTTCCCAAGAAGTTATAGCGCATTACGGGAATCAACATGATGGTATTGGCCACGCCGTGGGGAATATGGAACTCCGCCCCGATGGGATAGGCGAAGGCGTGAACCGCGGTGACCCCCGCGTTGGCAAAGGCCATTCCCGCCAACATGCTACCCAACAGCATGTTGGCCCGGGCGGTCAGGTTTGCCCCGTTGGCGTAGGCCGTTCGGAGGTTGTTGTAGATTAGATCGATGGCTTGAACCGCCAACGTGTCTGTTATGACCGTGGCGTGAATGGACGTATAGGCCTCGATTGCATGGATCAAGGCATCCATCCCCGTGGAGGCGGTGACTTTCGGCGGCATACTGAGCGTCAGCTCGGCGTCGAGAATCGCCACTTCGGGAAAGAGAAAAGAGCTGACGATCCCTTTTTTCAGCTTCTCTTTGTTGTCCGACAGAATAGCGATGGGCGTCACCTCGCTGCCCGTCCCGGCCGTTGTCGGGATGAGAATGGTTTTCAATCCCGGTTTCTTGATGAGGTCGATCCCGAAAAGCTCTGTCACATCCCCCGAGCTGGTAACACTCACGGCCGTGACCTTCGCAATGTCGAGGGAAGATCCGCCGCCGATCCCGACAATGGTATCAATCTCGTTTTCCTTGGCGACACGCGCCGTGTCGTAGATAATTTCGTAGTTGGGGTCGGCCTTCACTTCGTCGAAAAGAACATACGGAACGGACGCCGCGCCCAAAATTTCCTCCAGCTTTCCCACGATCCCAGAGGCAACCAGCCCTTTATCCGTCACGATTAGAACACGCTTCGCACCTATTTGCTGCAATTCTTCAGGAACCTTAGAAAGCGCCCCGGCCCCCGCAACAATGCGTTTTGTTGTCCTGAAAATATTTATATTTTCCATTTTTCCCCCCTTTAGACGGCTAAATATTTCTTTTTTACCTCCTCGTTGTCCTGGAACTCCTTTATGCTGCCGCTGAAAACCACATATCCCTTGTCGATGACGACAACCCAGTCGGCAACGGCCGTGGCGAACCGGACATTCTGTTCGGACAGCAAGATGGTCGTTTTCGACTCCTTCAACCTCAAAATAAAATCCCTTAGAAAGGTCACGATCACAGGAGCCAGCCCCTCGGAAGGTTCATCCAAAAGAAGGAGGTCCGGATTTCCCATCAGGGCCCTGGCAATGGCAAGGATCTGCTGCTCCCCGCCGGACAAGGTTCCTCCCACGCGGTTCAGGAGATCCTTCAGAATGGGAAAATAATCGACTATCTTTTCCAGATTCCACTCTCCTTTCCGACCGGGGATATACCCAAGCTCCAGATTTTCCCTCACGGTAAGCCGATCCAAGATTCTACGGTCTTCCGGGACGAAACCGACCCCCATTCTCGCAATCTTGTAAGACGGCATCTTTCGGCAGGAAACCCCCTTGAAACGCACATCGCCGCTTTTGGGCGGATTGAGGCCGATGATCGAACGGAAGGTGGTCGTCTTTCCCGCCCCGTTCCGACCCATAAGGCAGACGGTCTGTCCCTCTTGGACAGAGAGGCTTACGTCAAACAAGACGTGGCTCCGTCCATAGAAGGTGTTGATATCAACGACTTCTAATACGTCTCCCATATATCGTCTTCTCCCAAGTACGCGCCGATCACGTCCGCGTTCTTCCTTATCTCTTCCGGCTTTCCCTCGGCCAACAGGGTGCCCTGATGTAAAACCCTTATCCATTGCGCGATCTCAAAGACAAGATCCATGTCGTGTTCGATAAAGATGAGCGTCAAATCGTATTCCTTCCAGAGCTTCTGGATAAGGTGCGTTGTCTGAATTCTCTCCTCGGGGGACATTCCGGCGGTCGGTTCATCCAAGAGAAGAAGCCGGGGCTCGAGGGCCAGCGCGATTCCAATATCGAGCAGCTTCTGATCCCCGTGCGCAAGCTCGTAGGCGTAACGCTCCGCCTGGTCTTGAAGGCCGAGGCTCTCGAGGATCCGGTACGATTCTTTTGTGGCGTCTCCAAACTTTTCGACCGGCCTCACGAAACTTCTCGTCTGATTTTTCCTCGCGAGACAGGCGATTCGGATATTGTCCAGGACCGTTTCCTCCTGGAAGATAGAAGAAACCTGGAAGGAACGCCCAACCCCTTCCTGGACGATCCTTTCCGTCCCCTTTCCCCCGATGCTTTCCCCCGCGTAGAAGATCTCCCCCTTGTCGATCTCATAGTAGCCGGTAATCAGGTTGAACAGGGTCGATTTTCCCGCCCCGTTGGGGCCGATGATGGCCGAAAGTTCCCCCTCCGCCACGGAAAAGCTCACGTCGTCGATGACGAGAAACCCGTCGAACGACTTGCTGACATCTTTCAATTCCAAGATCTTTTCCATTGCTATATCTTCAGCCGCCTTCTCAGTTTTGAAAATTCACCCAAAACTCCCTTGGGAAAGAGCAGAACGATAAGGAGCATGATGATTCCGATGATAAACGACCAGTACTCGGTATAGGCCCCGATGATATCCTCGATGAGCACGATAACCCCCGCCCCCAGAAATGGTCCAAAGAATTGTCCGATTCCTCCCAGCACCGACATGAGGATGACCTCGCCGGAGGTGGTCCAGTTCAGCATTCCGGGATGGATCGAGCCATTGATTCCCGCCATCAGACTTCCCGCCAGGGAGCTGAAAATCCCGGAAACGACGTAAACTCCCAACTGGTAATTTCTCACTTTCCGTCCCAGAAAACTGACCCGAATGGCGTTCTGACGCAGACATTTCAAGGTCAATCCGTAGGGGGACTCCACAAACTTTTTGATGATCCACACGGACACAAGAACAAGAACGAGGGAAAAATAGTAGTAGGCCTTGGGGGTGCCGAGAAAATCGGGGGGGTAGATTCCCTGGATCCCATCGTCTCCCCCCGTGAACGAATACCATTTGAAGACGATCTCCCATCCCAACTGGGCGAAGGCAAGGGTCAACATGGTAAAATAGACACCGCTCAGACGGATCGTGATCAGGCCGAGCAGAAAGCCGATGACGATTACCGCTACCATGCCGATGAGGATGGAGGGAATAAACCAGGAAGCGCCAAAATGGGTGACCAAAAGCCCCGTGACATAGGCGCCGAACCCGTAAAAAAGGGCCTGCCCGAAAGAGAGCATCCCCGTGACACCAAAGAGAAGATTGAAGGCCAGGGCGAACAGGCCCCACACGATGATCTCGTTCATCAGGATAACCACGTATTCCGACACCTTCAGAAAAGGAAGCAGGAACAACGCGATGATAATGACGGATAGAAATATCCTATTGTTCAAACGTTTCAATGCGTTATCCTCAAATCTTCTTCCTGACCTTCTTGCCGAACAGCCCCTCCGGTTTGAAGATCAGAACGATGATCATCACCAGATAATTGA
>CAZKUZ010000293.1:0-3798 GCA_964556045.1 uncultured Thermodesulfobacteriota bacterium
CCCTCGCCAGGGGAACATCCCACGAGTACGCCAGTCCCTTCGCCGTCGCCATCCCCACGCGAAGGGCCGTGTAGCGCCCCGGCCCGCCCGTGACGGAAACGAGGGACACGTCGGCACCCTTCACCCCCGCCTCTTTCAGCAAGGCCTCTATCTCCGGGAGGATGACGACCGAGTGGGAATTTCCTCCTTGCGTTGTACGTTCTCCGAGGATTTTCCCTCCGTCGCAGAGCCCCACGCTCAACGTCTCTCCGGAGGTATCGATGCCGAGGCAGACCATCAGAAGAATCTCTTGAAATTGAAGATTCGCGACAGGTCATTATAAAAGGCGAAGACCATCAGCAGGATCAATAGTGCCAGGCCAATATTCTGGGCGATCTCCATCTTCCTGACGCTCAGGGGCTTCCCGAAGATCACCTCGAAAAACATGAAGAAGAGATGCCCCCCGTCCAGAACCGGGATGGGGAGGAGGTTCAGAATCCCCAGATTAATACTGATCAAGGCCATGAAGAGGACAAAGTTGACCACGCCTTCCTTGGCCTGCTGCCCCGCCATCTGCATGATCATGATGGGGCCTCCAATGGTCTTGGCCGGAATGACCCGTTCGATGATCTTCGCGATGCTGACAAAGGTCAGATAGATGATCTCCCAGGTTCTCTGGAACCCCATGCCGATGGCCTTGACGGGGCCGACCGACTGCTTGACGATCTCCTGGGAGGCGGTGATCCCGATCATGCGAACCTCTTTTTCCTCTCCGAAAATGGTCTTGGTCTTCCGGATCTTCGGGGGAACGACCACGGTGATGGTTTTCCCCTCCCGCTCGATCGTCAGTTTTATCGTCTCGCCCTTGCTCGAGCGGATCGCCCTGGAAAGCTCCTCCCAGTTGGCAACCTTCTTGCCGTCCACGGCAACGATCCTGTCGCCCGGCTGAATTCCCGCCTGGTAAGCGGGAAAATCCTTGTTGACAGAGCCGACCCGGGTCGTCAACTGGGGAACTCCAAACATGTAGACGACGGAAAAGATGAACACGGCGAGAAGGAGGTTGAACAACGGCCCCGCCACGACTACCGCCATGCGGATCCAGACGGATTTCTTCGAAAAGGCGCGCTCCTCGTCCTCGGGCTCCACCTCTTCCTCGGGGTCCTGCCCGAGGATCTTGACGTATCCCCCGAGAGGGACCGCGGAGATGCAGTATTCCGTTTCGCCGTACGTTTTCCCGATGAGTTTCGGGCCAAACCCCAGCGAAAAGCGCAGAACCTTGATGTCGAACCACTTCGCGACGATGAAATGTCCGAATTCATGGACGAAGATCAAAACGCCCAAAACAATGATGGCTGAAATTACGGTGATCATGAAGCTTTCCTCAAATGATTTTCGATATAGTCTTTTGCCGTGCGTCTTCCCTGGGCGTCCGCCTCCAGGACGGACTCCAGCGTGACATCCATCGGCTCATGGTGTTCCATGACGTATGATACCACGTCGGGAATCTGTAGAAAAGAAATCCTGCCGTTCAGAAAGGAACTGACCGCGATTTCGTTGGCCGCGTTCATCACCGCCGGCATGGTCTTGCCTTCTTCTATGGCCTCATAGGCCAGCTTCAGGGAGGGGAAACGGGTGGTGTCGGGTTTTTCAAAGGTTAGTGTTCCTATCTCGACGAGATCGAGGGGCCTCAGTCCCATATCCAGCCGTTCGGGATAGCCCAGGGCGTAGGCGATGGGAATCCGCATGTCGGGAACCCCCAGTTGCGCCATGACCACGCCATCGAGGTATTCCACCATGGAATGGATGATACTCTCCGGGTGGATCAGAACCTCGATCTTCTCCGGCGCGATATCGAACAGCCAGCGGGCCTCGATGACCTCGAGTCCCTTGTTCATCATGGTCGCCGAGTCGATGGTTACCTTCGCGCCCATATCCCAGTTAGGGTGGCACAGGGCGTCCTGCGGAGATATCGACCGCATCTTCTCCAAGGACCACGTGCGAAAAGGCCCCCCCGACGCCGTCAGGATGAGCCTTTGGATCTCACTTTTCGAGTGTCCCAGCACGGACTGGAAAATGGCGCTGTGTTCGCTGTCCACCGGGATCAATCGGACACCCGCCTCCGCCACGGCGGCGGTGACCAACGCCCCCCCGATGACCAGGGTCTCCTTGTTGGCAAGGGCGACATCCTTACCCGCCTGGATGGCGGCGAGCGTAGGCTTAAGCCCCGCGGCCCCGACCATGGCGGACAAGACCATGTCCACGCCTTCCCGGGTCGCCACCTCAATCGCCCCCTCTTCGCCGGGCAACACCTTGGTGCGATGCCCCGCCCTTTTCTCGACCTCGCGAAAGGCCTCCCAATCCGTCACGGCCACGATCTCAGGGTGGAACTCGTCGATCTGCTTGAGAACCTGCGCAATGTTCTTGTGCGCGCTGAGCCCCACGACCCGGAATCGCTCCGGATAACGACGAACGACCTCGAGGGCGTTTTCTCCAATCGAACCCGTGGCACCAAGGATGGCAAGTGACCGTTTCAATTACGTCCTCAAGAGCAGATAGATATAGAAAAATGGAATGGTAAAAAGGAAGCTGTCGATGCGGTCGAGAATGCCCCCGTGGCCGGCAAGAATTTTTCCGGAATCCTTCGCGCCCGCGCCCCGCTTCAGCATCGATTCGGAAAAGTCGCCCAACTGCCCCAGTATCAGCAGGATCGGTGCCAACACCAGGACCTCGCCCAAGGTGATGTCCACGGGCAGGAACAATTTCGCCACTATCCCCACGACGAGGGCGGAGAGGATGCCTCCGATAACCCCCTCGATGCTCTTCTTGGGGCTGACCTTCGGGTAGAGCTTGTGTTTCCCGAACATCGTACCCAGGTAAAAGGCCCCGGTATCCCCCGCCCAGACGAGCAGGACCATCCACAAGGCGCGCCCCCGGCCGTGCGGCGTCATCATGAGGATCGATACCGCCAGGGACAGGGGAACGGCCACGAAGAAATATCCCAGGAAGATCCCTCCGGCGCCCTGGAACGACCTCTCATAGCTCGACAAAGCCCTCATGGTGACAACCATGAGAAGGACGAGAAAGGCAAAGAGGACGGCCAGAATCCCGTTCACGCCCCACAGGTAGGCGGACACGGGCAGTCCCATTCCCAAAAAGGACAACACGGCCTTCCACCGGGGGAAACTGACCATGGAACCCATCAACGTGAAATATTCATAAAGTCCGAGTCCCGAGAGGAGCATGGTAAGCACCAGAAAAAAGCTCACGGGCAGGTAGAATATGATAGCGACGACAATCGGGATGGTTATGATCCCGACAAGGATCCTGCTAACGTTTTGCATGTAATTCCGATATCTGGTCACTCGTCATTCCAAACCTTCTTTCCCGCTTCTGATAGTCCAAGATGGCTTGGATGAGATCTTTCTTTGTGAAATCCGGCCACAGGGTCGGCGTGATGTAGAGTTCCGTGTAGGCAAGCTGCCACAACAAAAAATTGCTCAGTCGCAGCTCCCCGCTCGTGCGGATCAGCAAATCGGGGTCGGGAAAGGGGGCCGTCGTCAGATAACCGGAAAAGACATCCGGGCTCACCTCCTCCTCCCGGATCTTTCCCTCCTTGATATCCCTCGCGATACGCAGGGCGGCCTTGACGATCTCCCACCGCGCCCCGTAGCTCAGGGCAAGAATGAGCGTCATCTTTTCCCCGCCTTTGGTATCCTCTATAACCTCAAAGAGCGTTTCACGGACATTTTCCGGCAGGCGCTCAAGATCCCCGATCGCCTTGAGCCTGATCTCGTTTTTCAAAAGGTTGTCGCGCTCCTT
>CAZKUZ010000294.1:0-1756 GCA_964556045.1 uncultured Thermodesulfobacteriota bacterium
GAGGAGGCCATGATTTATATTTTCA
This sequence comes from uncultured Thermodesulfobacteriota bacterium, assembly GCA_964556045.1. GTDB lineage: Bacteria > Desulfobacterota > S145-22 > S145-22 > S145-22 > JAOZMY01. The sequence goes on from CAZKUZ010000294.1 coordinate 26, forward strand.
CTTGGTCGCTCGTTACTTGTCACTGTTTACTCGTTACTGAATCAATATGTGTGGCATAACCGGGTTTTTTGATACGTCCGCGGCGCTTGCCGGCGACACGATGCGGAAAATCGTCACCGCCATGGCGGATACTTTGCGCCACCGGGGGCCCGATGATGCGGGTGCCTGGGTGGAGGAGGCGGCAGGGGTGGCCTTGGGGCATCGGCGCCTTTCCATCATCGATCTTTCCCCCGCGGGGCACCAGCCCATGGTGTCCTCCGATGGGCGATACGTCATCGTTTACAACGGGGAGGTGTACAATTTCCCCGACTTGAAGAGCGAGCTGGAGGAATTGGGGAACAGGTTCCACGGAGGGTCGGACACGGAGGTGATTCTCGCGGCGATAGTCGAGTGGGGAGTCGTTAAGGCGGTTGAGCGTTTAAACGGGATGTTTGCCTTCGCCCTCTGGGACAGGCGGGAGAGGGAATTGTTCCTTGTCCGGGATCGGGTCGGGATCAAGCCGCTTTACTACGGGTGGGCGGGGAAGGTTTTCCTTTTTGGCTCCGAGCTGAAGGCCCTGCGGCGATTCCCGAACTTTTCCGGCGAGATCGACCGGGACAGTCTCTGCCTCTTCCTGCGGCATAATTACATCCCCGCTCCCCGGTCGATTTATAGGGGGTTCTATAAACTGGAGCCGGGGCATATCTTGAAGATCGCGGCCCGGGGGGACGTGGAGAAGAGGTGTTACTGGTCGTTGAAGGAGGTTGTAGATCGAGCGTTTTCCGATCCCTTCCGGGGAAATGAGGAGGAAGCGGCGGAAGCCCTGGATGCCCTCCTCGGAGATGCCGTGCGGCGCCGGATGGTTTCCGACGTTCCGCTGGGAGCCTTTCTTTCGGGGGGGATCGATTCCTCCACCGTGGTGGCCTTGATGCAGGCCCAGAATGACCGGCCGGTCAGGACCTTTACCATCGGGTTCCATGAAACCGGATACGATGAAGCCGTGTATGCCAAGCGGGTGGCCGAACATCTCGGGACGGACCACACGGAGCTTTACGTGACGCCGAAGGAGGCCCTGGAGGTGATTCCCTCCCTCCCTGGGATCTACGACGAACCCTTTTCGGATTCCTCTCAGATTCCCACCTATCTCGTGTCGAAGTTGACCCGGCGGCATGTCACAGTGAGCCTCTCCGGGGACGGCGGAGACGAGCTGTTCGCGGGGTATAACCGCTATTTTCTCGGCTTGAGGCTGTGGCGAAAATTGTCTCTCATGCCCCAAAGGTTGCGACTTCCCCTCGGTAAAATCTTGTGGCACCTGGCGGAAAAAGGGACTTCTCCTGCTACGGGTTCCCGAGTGTTTGACCGGATGGGCAAGCTCGGGGAAATCGTTGGGGAAGCGCGGGATTTTGTCTCGTTTTATCGTTACCTGGTGTCCCACTGGAAAAAACCGGAATCTGTCGTCATCGGGGGGAAAGAGGAGCCCGCCGGGATCTGGATGGCGGCGGAAAGGATAGGATTTGTTCCTTGGATGCAGCAGATCGATTTCTGCACCTATTTGCCGGACGATATTCTCACGAAGGTGGATCGAGCCAGCATGGCCGTCAGCCTGGAGGTGCGGGTTCCTCTCCTGGATCACCGGGTGGTGGAATTCGCCTGGCGGCTTCCGTTGTCCTTGAAGATCAGGCAAGGAAAAGGGAAGTGGCTTCTCCGCAAGGTTCTTTCCCGATACGTGCCGTCCACGCTGGTCGAAAGGCC
>CAZKUZ010000295.1:0-3213 GCA_964556045.1 uncultured Thermodesulfobacteriota bacterium
TGTGGGGCATGGAATCGGTCTCGAACTGAATGAGTGGCCCGTTTTGGGGAAGGGAATGACGTGGCGTCTCGAACCGGGGATGGTGGTGGCGGTGGAGCCCAAGATGGTTTTCCCGGAAAACGGGGTCGTGGGACTGGAAAACGATTATCTCGTGACGGAAGATGGGGTGTCGCGTCTGTCGATTACGGACGATACGGTGATCTACCTCTGAGGGTGGGGTTAAATGGTGCCGAAGGCGGGACTCGAACCCGCACAGGCATACACCCACTAGACCCTGAACCTAGCGCGTCTACCAATTCCGCCACTTCGGCACGCCTTGAATGATATAATGAATAATCTGGATTGTCAATAAATGAATCGGAAAGATCATAAAAACGAGGTGACTCCCCACGGGTTTTCGACGCACCCCCTCTGGACGTACGTCAAGGAAATCAAATCTCGCCTGCAGGAAGAAATCTCCAAACCTGATTACCACGCGGCTACATTTTTCAAGGATTACGTTACGTCGATGGACAGGCTGGTGGGAGAAATAGCCGATTCTTACTCGCTCCGACTGGGGGCTTCGAGAAAGGGATTGACGCTGATCGCGGTGGGGGGCTACGGTCGCGAGGAAATGGCCCTTTATTCCGACGTGGATATCATGGTTCTCTGCCATGAACGTTCCAGAGAGGAGATAGAGACCTTTATCCAGCAGTTCATGTACCCCCTATGGGACCTGGGCATAGAGGTCGGCTACAGCGTCCGTACGCTCGAGGAATGTAAGTCATTGGTGAAAAGTGATCTCACGATTCAGACGGCGTTGATCGATAGCCGCTATCTTTGGGGGGATGGGGTCTTGTTCAACCGGTACTGGGGGGAGGTCGTCAAGAAGACGGTGTGTCAGGACCCGGAGAAAACCCTCTTCAATCTCAGGTCCTCCACCAAGAAGCGGCACGAACACTACGGACGCTCTATCTTTCTCCTGGAACCTCACGTGAAGGAGGGAAAGGGGGGCATAAGAGACTATCATGCCATCCGATGGGCCTTGTGGGTTTTTAACGGCATCTTGGATGTCCCTCAGTGGGTGGAGGAAGAAATCATCTCTCCCTCGTCAGCCCTTGATTTGCAGAATGCCCTCGACTTTCTCTGGAAGGTGAGGCTTTGCCTGCATATGGTTTCCGGGCGAAAGAACGACCGTTTGACCTTTCAGTTCCAGGAGGAGATCTCGAAGGTTCTCGGGTATCGACAGATGGGGCATACCTTGGATGTCGAGGTCTTTATGCGGGATTACTATGAGAAGGCGGCCGTTATCAACCGCACCATGTCCTTGGTATTCGAGAAGTTGTCTTGGAGAAGACGCCGCCACGGCATGTTCGTCCGCCTCCCTGAGCCGAAACGTGTCAGCCGTCATTTCATCTTAAAGCAGGGAAAGATCGAGGTAACCTCTAAATCGGTCTTTGAGGAAGACCCCGTGGAGATGGTTCGGGCCTTTTATTTCGCGGCTCTCTACGGCGTGGAGGTTGGGTGGAAGACGAAGGAATACGTGACCGATGTTCTCGCGTCCACCCAGGTCTTATTGGCCCAGGATCAGGCGGCGCTTGAGGTGTTTCTTGACATCTTCCGTAAAGGTAAAACCATCGCCCCGATTCTGCTCCAGATGAACCAGGTAAGGCTTTTGGAACATCTCATCCCCGAGTTCCGAAAGATCTACTGCCGGGTCCAGCACGACGTCTATCATATCTACACGGTCGATGTTCATTCCATTTTCACCGTGGCGGAAATAGAAAGGCTCCGTGACGTGCGGGAAACCGCCTCCGATTCCCTCCTATCCAAGCTCGCGCGGGAGGTTCAATCCCCTTATCTCCTTTATCTCGCCGGGTTTTTACACGACATCGGGAAGGGAAGCGGGAAAGGGCACGCCCTCTTGGGGGCGGAGATGGTCGAAGACATCGCAAGACGGTTCGGGCTCTCCAAGTCCCAGAGAGACCTCCTCGTCTTTCTCGTGAGGCATCACCTGCTGATTTCTGAAACGGCGCAACGGCGTGATCTCTTTGAAGAGAAGCTTATTATTTCCATGGCGCACATCATCGGGAGTCCCGAGACGCTCAAGATGCTGTATGTCCTCACGTATGCGGACATCAAGGCCGTGGGACCGGACGCGTGGAACGAGTGGAAGGGCCATCTGCTGAGAGAATTTTTCTTCAAGGTTCTCCATGTCCTGGAGAAAGGGGAAGAGGGGACGAAGGCGGCGGCCATCAGGATCAAGCGCCGGGTGCGGCAGCTTTCAAATTGGATAAAAAAGAGCAACCTGCCGCAAAAGGCCTATCTCGAGCTGGTTGACACGCTTCCCCACCGGTATCTCATGCAGACACCCCTCGATATTATCAAAAGGCATCTTCAGCTCCTGTATCGACACCTGAGCGAACCCGTTGTGTGTGATATCCAGGAGGATCCTCTGAAGGGTATCTCCGAGATTATTGTCATCACGGACGATCAGCACGGGTTGTTCTCCTCCATTGCCGGGGTCATGACGGCCAACAAGATCAATATCCTCAGCGCGGAGATCAACACGACGACGCGGCACGTGGCCATGGATATCTTTCACGTAAATTCACCTTTTGAGCCCAGCTTGGTGCGTTCGGGTATCTGGGAAAAGTTCCGCCAGGATTTGAGGGATGTGCTCAGTGGGAAGAGGGATCTTCCCTCGCTCGTTTCGAAGAACCGGGTTGCCTCTCCAAAGAGACGAAAAGGCAGGAAGGTTCTCCCTCCTGAGGTCCGTACCGATAATGAGACTTCGGATTTCTACACGATTATCGACGTCTTTGCGGATGACCGGGTGGGGCTTTTATATGACATCACCCGAACCCTTTCCGCCCTTGGACTGGATATTTCTCTGGCGAAGATCTCGACCAAGGTGGATCGGGCCGCGGACGTCTTTTATGTCCAGGACGGCGCGGGAGAAAAGATCTACGACGAGGAGAGGCTGAGGGATATCTGCGCGGCGCTGGAGGAGGTTTCGAGGAGTAATCCTTGATAAAAATTTGCTTGACGCCGTTTGAATCATAGAAGTCTCAAGGATATGTTTCATTTGTGATATAATAAACAACCAGACTGCCGGAAACGTTCACAACTCATTGATTTTGCCTGGGGGCAATGTTATGTTTCCGCACGTTAGGAGGGGGACATGAAGAAGATCGAAGCCATCATCAAGCCGTTCAAGTTGGAGGATGTCAA
>CAZKUZ010000296.1:0-11352 GCA_964556045.1 uncultured Thermodesulfobacteriota bacterium
GATCCCATTGCCTCTCTGCCTGTCCGGAAGGTTCTCGGGGGAACGTTCGCGCATGGAAGCATGACCCTTTCCGTCGCGGAGATGAGGGTTCTGGACGATCTGTTGAAGAAGAAAAAGTAAGTTTTAACGATTTTCTCAACGAAGGGCGGGGCGTATGTCCCGCCCTTGCCGTTTAGGCTGCCGGATTTCCCGCCGGGCCGGTCTCGTCACCCGGGGGCGATTGCTCCGGCGAGTCGCTTCTCTCCCGCTTTTCCTCCAGGATGGCCAGATCGACGAGGGATTCCCTTTGGAGTTCATCCTGGGGGTAAGCTTTGATTCTTTCGATCCATTGATTCAAGGCCCTTTCGTAGGGGACGGGTTTGAGGAAGTGGGGTTTCCCGCCGAAGGGATTGAAGAGGGAATAGATGAGGCTGAGCTTGATGTTTTCCGGGGCCATGTGAAAGACGTAGCTTCCCCCGCGGGCCTCGCTCGTTCCGAGGACATGGTGGGAACAGAGCCGGTTCAGAATGTCCTGGACCGCCTGAAGCGGTGCCCCGATTTGTTTGGCGAGGTCGTCCCGCGTTATGGGATAGGTTCCCAGGCGGTAGTGCTGATAGACGGTCAGGAGGACAGCCAAGGCGAGGTAGAGGGCCCGGCTTGGCTGGGCCAAGGGTGAGGTATGATTGGTCACCTCGTCCCTGGGGATGTCGAAGTACTGAATCGCCACGGCGATTTCGGCCCCTCCGAGGACGAGACACCAGGAAATGTAGACCCAAATGAGAAAAATGAAGCCGATTCCCAGGATGCCGTACACCTTGAAGAACATGGAGTAGTGGTAGACGTAGTAGGAGAAGATTCCCTTGGAGATCTGGAAGAGGATGGCCCCGATGAAGGAACCGATGATGGCGGGCTTGTTGCCCACCCGGGCGTTGGGGATGAGTTTGTAGAGGAGGAAGAAGACGAAAAATATCATGATGAAGGGGAGGAGGATGTGCTGAAGGTTCTGGACGAATCCGAAGTTGGTAATGGCCTCGAAAAATCCCTTTTGCCGAATCTTGGAGGAGAGGAGGAGGGACAATCCAAGAAGAACGGGCGAAACGGTGAGATTGGCCCAGTAGATGACCAGCCTCTTCCCGGCCGAACGGCTCCGGTGGACCTTCCAGATGTTGTCGAGGGAATCCTCGATGGTGTACATCAACTCGAAGGAGAGAAGGATGAGGATGAAGGTCCCGAAGATGCCCAGGGAAGTGGCGTTCTGGGTGAAGTCGGTGATGTTTTTCGTGATCATCTGCTGATAGTTCTGGAGGGGGAAGAAGTATCGTAGTAGGAGCCCCGCGAATTCCATCTGCTTGATATTGAGATGGCTGAGGACGGAAATGGAAATGGCGAGAAGGGGCACAATGGCGAACAGGGTCATAAAGGCCAGGATAGCGGCCACATCCAGGCACCGGTCGTGCCAGAAGGCTGAGAGTGCCTTGAGAAATATGGCGAGGGCGTAGCGGATCCCCTTGGGTTTCTTAGAACTCATCTTCGTGGTCATAAAACATTGTTGGGGATGCTGTCAAGATAGCGTTTTGAATCATGGCGGACTTGTTTATTCAGTGGAGTTGGTATTTTTCCATGATGAGCCGCTTGAACCTCGCGCCGTAGATGAGATCGAAGGTTTCATCCTTTCCCGGGAAGAGGGTCAGGGCAACCTTTTTGAGGGACTCGATGAGCAGGTAGGCGTCGTCAAGGCTGTAATCCCCCTGAGCGATCATGGCGTACGTCAAGTCTACGCAGAAGCGTAGCTGTTTGATCTTTTTGTTTTCCTCGGCGATAGCCTTCTTTTTCCTATCTTCATCCCGATTCATGAATTCGATACCTTTGGCTGCGAATTTGCCGTCCGTTTGAGACGTTCGATTTCTTTTTCGGTCAGGATTCGCCACTGGCCGGGGGGAAGCCCCTTGAGGGTCAGGGGCCCGAATCCTACCCGTATGAGGTTCAGGACGGGGAGGTTCAGTTTGGCGAAGATTCGTCGCACCTCGCGGTTTCTCCCCTCCCGGAGGGTGACCTTCAGCCACGTGTTCTTTTCCAGGGATTTCAGGATTTCAACGGAGACGGGACGAATGGTTTTTCCGTCCAGTTTTAGTTCTCCCTTTTTCAGGAGGCCGAAGACCTTCGGGGGAATCCTCCCCTTGACTTTCACGTGGTATGTCCGTGGAACCCCGTACCTGGGATGCAGGAGGGCGTTGGCGAGGGGGCCGTCGTTGGTCAGGAGGAGAAGACCTTCCGTCATGATATCCAGTCTCCCCACGGGAAAGACGGGGGTTTTGATCTTCCGCACCAGGTCCAGGACGGTGGTTCTTCCCTCGGTGTCCTCCGTGGTGGTGACGACCCCTTTGGGCTTGTGGAGAAGGATGTAGATGGGAGAGGGGTTGCCCTTGCGGAGATGTTTCCCGTTGAGGAGGACGTGGTCCTTTTCAGGGTCGATGGGGGCCTTGACGTCCGTGACGATTTTTCCGTTGACCTTGGCCCTTCCCGATACGATGGCGTCAAAGGCCTTACGCCTCGACAGTCGTGTCGAGAGGGTCAGCCATTTCAGGATGGGGATTTTCTTCTCCTGCTGGGGGGTCATTTTCCTCGTTGTCCTCAATGGGGGGGAGGTGGGACAGGCTTTTCAGGCCAAAAACCTCGAGGAACTGCCTCGATGTTCCGTAGACCAGGGGATGCCCCGGCGCGTCCTTGTGCCCAAGGATCCGAATCATCCTCCGGTCGAGAAGGGTTTTCAGGACGCTCGAGCTGTCCACGCCTCGGATCTGCTCGATCTCCACCCGGGTGATAGGTTGCTTGTAAGCAATGATAGAGAGGGTTTCCATGGCGGATCGGCTGAGGCGGGGGGCCCTGAGAGAGACCAGCCGCTTGATCCACGGGGCATAGTTGGGTTTGCTGCGAAACTGGTAACCGTTTGCGACTTCTACCAGTTCAAAGGCCCGATTCTCCAGAAGATAGTCCTTTTTCAATTCAAGGAGCGCCTCTTCAATCTCCTTTTGCGACAGGGGAGGGTCGAAGGCCTTGACGAGGGTTTTAACGGGTACGGGCTCGGCCATGGTGAAGAGGAGCGCCTCGAGGATTTTCTTCAGGGGAAGGTCTTGTGTCATTTATCTTCTTCTCTAGATTTTTCACTGAATGTATCAAAATCGGGCTGTTGCGTGAATGGAGCGATCATGACGATGGCATGCTTGTAGATGAGGGTGCTCGTCGTGTTTTTCAGGATCAGGGCGTAAGGATCGAAACTGGTGATGACGCCTTCCAGTTCCTCGCCGGTAAGGAGGGTAATCCTTACGAATGTTTCTTCTCTTCTGACCTTGTTCAAGAAGTGGTCCTGTGTGTTCACGCCTTTTTTTGCGTCCATGGGTGTTCTCCCCGGGGGATAAGGGTTAGAATGTTCTCTACCAGTTCATCCAGTGAGGTGCCGCTTGGTTCCATCCAAATGTGAGGGGCCTCCTTTCTGAACCACGTGATTTGCCTTTTCGCGAGATGGCGGGTTTCTTTCTTGATCTCATCGATGGCGTTTTTCAGGCCCATCCTTCCCTTTACGACCTGAATGAGTTGTTTGTAGCCGATGGCCTGCAGGGGCTTGAGGGTCTCGTCGTATCCCATTTCAAGGAGTCGCTCCACTTCTTCCCGCCAGCCATCCCGAATCATTCGGTCCACTCGCTCTTCGATCCTTTTATACATAATTTCCCTTGGATAGGTAAGGCCGATCTTGAAAAGCCTGACGGGTGTTTCCCTGAAGCCGTGTTCTTGCCTGAACGAAGAAAGTGGTTTCCCCGTCGTCTCGAAGATGCCGAGCGCGCGGAGGATGCGGAACCGGTCACGGGGATGGATCGCTTGTGCCGTCGGGGGATCCACCTTCATGAGACGGTTGTACAGAGGCTCCAGCCCCGTGTTGACATATTCCTCCCAGAGCATAAGTTGAACCGATTCCGGAACGGGGGGAAGGTCGACCAGACCCTTTTCGAGGGCCTTGATGTAGAGGCCCGTGCCACCCACGATAACCAGGGGCACGCCCTTCGCCTGTTTTCGCCTTATGAGGTCGTGGGCCTCTCGGGCGAAACGCCCCGCGCTGTATGTCTCGTCCGGGTTCAGAATATCGATAAAGTGGTGGGGGATGGCTTCGCGCGTTTCCTTCGGAGGCTTGGCCGTCCCGATATCCATGAAGCGATAAATCTGCATGGAATCGGCGCTGAGAATTTCCGCTCCGATGTGTTTTGCCAAAGCGAGGGCCAAGTCCGATTTCCCCGTGGCCGTGGGACCGATGACTGCGAGAGTGGGAAGGGTATGCGATGTAAGACCACTTTCCATACGTGAAATTCTACCATGAAACAGGTGAGATTTCCAAAGGGGAAACGTTTTTGTAAGGCCTGTAATCCCCTGGAAGTTTTTTTGCGTCAAAGCGGAGAAGAGCGGTAACAGGAATTATTTGAAAAAAATAATCTTTCATGATATATTTAAATATACCTATGAAGGATAAAACGATTGATGACGAAAACGCGTTTTATGTTTAGGGGTAAGAACGGTGGAAAGGGAAGGGCATTCCTTTAATTGCATGAGAAGGATAGGGATGCCTTTTTGTTAAAGCTTTATGAAAGAGGGGTGCGAGGATGAGAGATTTTATCAAGGTCATGAAGGCCCTTTCGGACCCAAGCAGGGTTAAGATACTCAAGATGCTTCAGCATCGGGACATGTGCGTTTGCGAGATTCAGGCGGCCCTTGGACTCGCCCAGCCGACGATCTCGAAACACCTGAAAATCCTTGAGGAGGCGGGCCTGGTAGGGTTTGTCAAGGATGGCCTCTGGGTGAATTATTTTCTCGCGGAGGGCACTTCCAGTCCCTTTGCCGCCACGCTTCTTGGGAATCTCCGCCATTGGCTGGACGACGAGCCCGATATCCACGATATCATCGAAAGGCTCCCGGAATTCGAGCGTGAGAAGATCTGCGAGAAGGGCGTGGAGCGCCAGAAAAAGAACAAGAATAAAAAGGCTGCGTAGAGCCGGTTTTTATACGAACTGCATCAGCACGCCCGCGAAGGTCAGCAGGCCGATCACGATCGCCGCGATCTCGGCCAATAGATGAAAGATCCAGACGAGTAAGGCCTTCCCAAAGTTGGTATCGTAAGCCCCCTTGATAACGAAGACCACGAGAACAAGCCCCACGAGGAAACCGATGGGGGGACCCACGGGGGGAAAGAACGAGAGGGCGAGGGAAAGGAACCACGTAATAAAGGCGGAACCGAGGGCGGCGATGAAGGATCGTCCAAACGTGGCATTTTCCACACCCGCCATTTTGGCCCCAAGCCACATGAAAAAGGTGGCGATGAGCAGGGCGAGAACGGCCACGCCCAGAATAGCGGTGGCGATGACACCGATTGTGCTCAGTGGTTCCATATCCTATTTCCCCTTTCCCTTACGGGACTGATTTGGCGGGAACTACTGTTTATTCCTACCTGTTTATTAGACTAACAGATCTTTGGAGAAAAATCTATGTCAGACGGCCATAATTCGGCGACCGCTTTCGTCGAGCATCGTTAGGGCGTGAATGGCGAGAAAGGTGTCCGCCAGGGTTGGAAGGCCGTGGGAGGTCCTCGCGAATCCCCCGTTGGGGTCTTGGCATCTGACGATGAATTGGCGGCAGGCGCGGGGATAGCGGGGGGAATAATCCAGAAGCCGGGAAATGGAGAGACCGGCGTGGACATGTTCGATGAACGACGGGGCCATCTTGGGAACGTTTAGGAAACCATGGGTAGGATTTTCACACTCCTTGAGGAATCGTAGGGCGCCGGATAGGTCCACGGAGGCGCCGAGCCGCTTCAGAGTAGGGATGGCGTGGGCGCTGGCCAGGAGAGTGGGGACAGGTTTTCCGAATCCCCCCGCTTCATTCCCGCAGCCGACGATGAATTCGATCATCTTGTCGCGCTGCCGAGAGGGGATCGCGACATCCAGGTCTTCGCAGAGTTCTGTCAGATAGTCCAGGCGTCTCAGGGCGATCTCTGTCGTGGCCTTTCCCACCACGGAGTGAAATTGTTCCCGAAGATAGGGGCGGGGATCGATGCGGGGGCCTGTCCCCATGTATTCAAGCCCCTTGACGGCATAGTAGGCCTGATAGAGGCTACGGTAGGTTCCATCCGGGGCCTGTGCGTCTCTCAGGAACCGTAGGGTGGATGCGTCTTCGATTTTTTTACCCAGCAGGTGAAGCGTGGCGAGGGCAAAATAGGTATCCGCCCCGTTGGGTTCCTCGAGCCGGTAGAAACAGAAACCGCCCGTTTTACATTGTCGTTCCAGAATGTAATGAATCGCCCGCCTTACCAAATCACCTTGCATGATGTCTCTCCAAGTAGAAGTCATCAGCCCGGAGGCGATTGAGGCGGACTTCATCGCCTGTGGTATAGGACCCTTTAAAAATACAGGTTGAGAAGGTTTTTTTCAAGGGAAAGCCGCCGGTGAACAGCCCCGTGGTTGACTTTTGGCGGGGGTCGTGTAAGTTTTCAAAGAAAAAGGAGATCGATGTGACGGAAATTAAGAGGTTTTGCCATTTTATCCTGGAGGATAGAGAGGCTTGGGGATATTTGGTGGGAGGGGAGGAGATCCGGCTTCTCCAAGGTGACCCCTTTGCGGGATTTGAGGAGGATAATCCTCTCGTTGCCCTTGCGGACGTCAAGCTTTTACCTCCCGCGCGGCCTTCCAAGATCGTGGCCGTGGGTCTGAACTATCGGGATCACGCCGAGGAGGTCAAGTTAAGGCTCCCGGACGAGCCGCTGATCTTTCTCAAGCCGTCCACGGCGGTTATCGGTCCCGGCGACCCCATCGTGCTGCCTCCCATGTCCCGGCGGGTCGATTACGAGGGTGAGCTGGGTGTCGTCATAGGGAAGGAGGCGAAGAACGTAGACGAAGAAGACGCGGATGCTTACATCGCGGGGTATGTCTGTTTCAACGACGTGACGGCCAGGGATCTTCAGTATAAAGACAAGCAGTGGACCCGGGCCAAGTCCTTCGACACCTTTGCGCCGATGGGCCCCTTCCTCGTTCAGGGGATCGATCCCTCCGACCTCGAGCTTACCACCAGACTCAACGATGAGGTGGTTCAGTCCACACGGACGAGCCAGCTTATTTTTCCCGTGAAGACTCTCATCGCCTTCATTTCCCGAGTCATGACATTGCTCCCCGGGGATGTGATCGCGACGGGGACAACCTCGGGTATCGGGCCCATGCAGCCGGGAGATGAGGTGACGGTGACGATCGAGGGAGTCGGCTCCCTGACGAACCCCGTGGAGAAGGCCTCGTCATGATCGACCTTTCCGAGAGGGAAAAGGCCGTCTTGAGGGAGATTCAGGGGGATCTGCCTCTAAGCTCGAGGCCCTTCGAGGAGATCGGAAAGAGAACGGGCCTTGCGGAACAGGAGGTTCTTGCCATCGTCGAAGACTTGATGGAAAGGGGCATCATCCGTCGGATCGGGGCCATTCTTCGTCATCGCAAGGCGGGGGTAAAGGCGAATGCCATGGGTGTCTGGAGCGTTCCCGAGGAAGAGATCTCCCAGGTGGGAAGGCTGATGGCTGAGGATCCGAGTGTCACGCACTGCTATCACCGAGACCCGGTGGAGCATTGGCCCTACAATCTCTACACGATGATCCATGGGGAGACGGAGGAGGAGTGTGAGCGAATCGCCGAGAGGCTTTCGAAAAAGACGGGCATAAAGGACTATCGGCTCCTATTCAGCACGCGCGAATTCAAGAAGGAGAGCTTGAAGATATTTTAGTATTCAAAAAAAGGATCACGAATGGAGGATGACAATGAAACTGGATAGATCCATTGCGCTGATGGAAAAGGCAAGAAAATTGATTCCGGCCGGGGTGAACAGCCCGGTCCGGGCCTACCTGTCGGTGGGGGGAAACCCTCCCTTTATCCGGGAGGCGAAGGGGGCCCATATTACCGACGTGGATGGCAATACCTATATCGATTATGTGGCGTCCTGGGGACCGATGATCCTCGGACACGCCCATCCGAAGGTCGTAGAGGCCCTCAAGACGGCGGTGGAACGGGGAACCAGTTATGGCGCCCCCACGTCCCTGGAGGTGGAGATGGCCGAAGAGATCGTGTCGGCCGTGCCTTCCATGGATTGGGTTCGGATGGTCAGTTCCGGCACGGAGGCGACTATGAGCGCTCTGAGGCTGGCCCGGGGGTTCACGGGCCGCACCAAGATTGTCAAGTTTGAAGGGTGCTACCACGGGCACGTGGACAGCCTTCTCGTCAAGGCGGGTTCCGGGGGAATGACGTTCGGGACCCCGGACAGCGCGGGAATCCCCGAGGGATTGGCGAGAGAGACCTTGATTGCGACCTATAACGACCTCTCTTCCGTTGAGACGCTTTTTTCACAATACCCGGGGGAAATCGCCGCGGTCATTGTGGAGCCGGTTGCCGGAAATATGGGGATGATCCCGCCCCGGGAGGGCTTCCTTCAGGGCCTTAGGGAGGTGACACGGAAGGACGGGGCCCTGCTGATTTTCGATGAGGTCATCACCGGTTTTCGCGTGGGGTTGTCGGGGGCGCAGGGAATGTTCGGTATCGATCCCGACATGACGTGTCTCGGGAAGATCATCGGCGGCGGCTTGCCCGTGGGGGCCTTCGGAGGTAAGGCGGAAATCATGGAGTCTATCGCCCCGCTCGGCCCGGTCTATCAGGCGGGGACCCTTTCGGGGAATCCCCTGGCCGTGACGGCGGGCCTTACGACCCTTCGCACCTTGAAAGAGGAAGGAATCTATGAGCAGCTGGACGAGAAAGGGGCCTACCTTGCTAAGGGGGTAGGCGAGGCCTTTGCGAGTGCCGGTGTTCCCGTCCGGTCCCACCGGATAGGGTCCATGTTTTGTAACTTCTTTACGGAGACGCCGGTGGTGGATTACAACTCGGCCAAGACGAGCGACACGGACAGATTCGCGAAGTTCTTCTCTGGTTTGTTGAGCGAGGGTGTCTATATTGCGCCCTCTCAGTTCGAGACGGGGTTCGTTTCCGTCGCCCACACGAGGGAAGATCTGGATCGGACGATCGAGGCGGTTGCGAAGGTAGCCAGGGCCCTGTGAGAGTGGGGCCTGACGAAGGACGCCATGAAATTTGGGACCTCCAAGACCAGGAAGTGGGTCGATTTGGTCTCGAAATATGGGACCATCGGCCTGGAAATGGGGATTTGTGTCTTCCTGGGGGTGGTTTTCGGGGCCTATCTGGACAAAATTTTTCATACAGAGCCTTGGCTGACCATAATCTTTACCCTCTTCGGGATCGTGGCGGGGTTCAAAAGCCTGTTCAAACTGGCCCACGATTTGATGCGGGAGGAAGCGAAGAAGGCAGATGAAGAAGCGGAAAGAGAAGAACGGCGGGATTGAAACGGAACCCGAGGCTCCAAAGGTACTAACGCCGGAAGAAGCCTTGGCCCTGGTCCGGGAGCAAGAACGGCGGCTGAGGCGTATCCAGTTTGTGAGCCTGGGTCTTTGGGTTCTGTTTCTCATCGTGGGTGGAATTCTTTACCATTCCCTTCCCGTGATGCTGGGGTTGTTTCTGGGCGGTCTTATCGTGGTTTTGAACTTCTACTGGCTGACGCGTCTGGTCCGGCGGGCCTTTCAGGAGAGGAAAAAGCCGACGAAGATATTTTTTGTGAAATTCGGCTTGAAATTTTTCTTGCTTTTGGCTATAGTCGCCCTCGTGATTTATTTCACGCCGGTGCATCCGATCGCCTTTTTGATAGGGCTTTCGGTATCGGTTTTCGGGATCATGGGGGACGGATTGATCGGCGTGTTGAAAAAGTTGCGGTAAAGGAGAGGTTACATGGAGCACGGCGGAATCTTTTACTATCAGTTTATTCCGGGTTTGAATAAGTTGCCGATGCAGGTGGGGAATGCGGCCTTGGTTTCCTTTATTCTCCTTGTCCTGTTCTTTCTTGGGTATCGAAGCCTGAAGAAAAAGGGTGATGACATCATTCCGGACAAGAAGTTTACCATCCTCAATTTCATGGAGCTCATCGTCGAGGCGAGTATCAAGCTGATCGAGGACAACATGGGGGAGGTGGGGAAATCCCTTCTTTACATCCTCGGGTCGCTGATTGTTTTCATCCTTTTCAACAACCTCTCCGGCCTAATCCCCGGGTTTGCGCCCGCGACAAGCAATCTCAATACGACCCTGGCCCTGGCCCTGACGGTCTTTTTCATGTACCAGTTCTACGGATTCAAGGTTCACGGCATCAAATACCTGAGGCATTTTACCGGCCCCTTCCTCTGGCTTTCACCCTTGATGTTTCCCATCGAGATCATCGGACACCTGGCACGGCCCATGTCACTGTCCCTCCGTCTCTTCGGAAACATGATGGGGGATCATTTGGTCGTGGGAATCTTTTTTCTTCTCGCTCCCCTGATTGTCCCGCTTCCCATCATGTTTCTCGGGATTTTCGTCTCGGTGGTTCAGACACTGGTTTTTGTGCTGCTTTCCATGGCCTATTTCTCGGGCGCCATTGAGCATGAACACGAGGAAGAGCATGAAGCGCCGGTGATGGAGGAAGTCGCTGAAGCCGCATAACGGGCTGAGAAATAAAAGGGTATCGTTGAAAACGAAGGAAAGGAGGTGAAAACGATGTTGAAAAAACTTTGGTTGATGTTGGGTGTTATCTTCGGGACGATCTTCTCGTTCTCCATGGTGGCCATGGCGGCGGAAGAAGGAGCGGCAGCAGCCCTTCCCCCGGAGGTCAAGATGTGGATCGCCATCGCGGCCGGTTTCGGTATGGCGATTGCTACCGTGGGTGGTGCGATCAGCCAGTCCCGCGGTATTGTTTCCGCGCTGGACGGTATCGCTCGGAATCCTTCCGCGTCTGGTCAGATGGTAACCCCGATGATCATCGGCCTCGCACTGATCGAGTCCCTGGTCATCTACACACTGGTTATTGAATTGCTGCTGGTTTTCAAGTTGTAGTCAGTCTTTTTCGAAGAGTCGGGAATTCCCGGCATTCGTGACGTTGCCGTACAGTAAGCGTAAGGCGGGATGAAAATCCCGCCTTTTTTATATCTTTTTGCCGATTGGTTGTTTCAGGTAAATCATGAAGCCCACGACACCCAGAAGGCCGATCATGCCGCCGCTCGTGAAGGTCGCGGTCAGGCTCAAGGTCTCGGATGTCAGGCCCGCGAAGATGGGACCGATGATCATCCCGATGCTGTGGAATAGGACGAAGAGGCTCATCATGGAACCCATCTCTCCGATCTTCTTTCCCTCCTCCACGACAAGGGCGCTCAGGGCCGGCATGGCGATGCCCCCGGAGATTCCGAGAAGGAAATTCACCCAGAATATTTCCGTGAAGTTTCGC
>CAZKUZ010000297.1:0-5551 GCA_964556045.1 uncultured Thermodesulfobacteriota bacterium
CGAATCCTGATCCTGGTTCGGGACACCGGCCCTGGGATCGCCCCTGAGGACATGGACCGACTGTTTGAACCCTTTTTCAGCAGGAATACGGACGGCAAAGGACTGGGACTCGGCTTGTCTCTTTCCCTGGCCATTGTTGAGGATTTCGGCGGAACGATCCGGATCGCCAATCATCCCGAAGGCGGGGCGGTGGTGACCGTTGAACTGCGTCGTTATACGGCGGAAGGGAAAGGAGGATGATGGAGACAAAAGGATCCGTTATTTTCGTGGACGACGACGAGCACGTTTGCCGGGCGGTCGAGCAAACCCTCAAGCTTGCGGGATACGAAGTCATGACCTTCCAGAATCCCCGGCAGGCCATGCGGGTCATTTCCCAGGACTGGCCCGGCATTCTGGTGACGGATGTGAAGATGCCCGGCGTTGACGGATTTTCCCTCATGGAATGGACGGTTCAACAGGATCCCGACCTTCCCGTACTCATGGTAACGGGGCACGGGGACATCGGGATGGCCGTTCAGGCCATCCAGAAGGGGGCCTATGACTTCATCGAAAAACCCCTTTCCGCCGAACGGTTCGTGGAAGTGGTGGCGCGGGCGATGGAAAAACGGCATCTCATCATGTACAATCGGAAACTCCGGGCGGAGGTAGCCCGTCAGAATGGGCTCGAATCGACCATCATTGGCCGAAGCAAGGCAATCATCCGCCTCCGTGAAAAGGTCCGCGCCCTGGCTGATGCCAGGGTCGACGTGCTGATCGTCGGGGAGACGGGAACGGGAAAGGAGCTGGTCGCCCGGTGCCTTCACGATTACAGCAACCGGAGGGAACGGCCCTTCGTGGCAATCAATTGCGGTGCGATCCCGGAGACGATTATCGAGAACGAGCTTTTCGGACACGAGCCCGGGGCTTTTACGGGTGCCGACCGATTGTATATCGGAAAATTCGAACAAGCCAACGGCGGAACCCTCTTCCTCGATGAGATCGAATCCATGCCTCTGAATCTCCAGGTGCGCTTGCTTCGTGTTCTCCAGGAGCGGACGCTCGTAAGGCTTGGGGGAAGCCGAACGATCGAGCTCGACCTGAGGGTAATGGCAGCCACCAAGCGGGACCTGAAGGAGGCCTGCGAAAAAGGGGAATTCCGCAGCGATCTCTACTTCCGCTTGAACGTGGCCACCCTTACGATCCCACCGCTGCGCAAACGGGCAGAGGACATCCCGCCTCTCTTCGTCTTCTTTCTCCACAAAGCCGCGAAAAGGTTGGGCCGTCCCGTCCCGGAGATCGGCGAGCGCCAGTTCCAGCAGTTCATGCAGTACCCTTGGCCCGGAAACGTCAGGGAATTGCAGAACGCCGCGGAGCGGTTGGTCCTGGGAATGGACGATCCCGCCCAGGCCGTGGGAGGGGACGGAAAGACCCATCAGTACCTCCAGGACCGGCTTGAGGCTTTCGAAAAGTATCTCATAGAAGAAGAGCTCCGGCGCAACAAGGGAAACATCACGGCAACTTACACGGCCCTGGGCCTTCCCCGCAAGACCTTGTACAACAAGATGAAGAAGTATGGTCTGGATAAGGACGACTTCTCCTGAAAAGAAGAGTGCCGGGACAAAGAAGCAATCCCACCCCGTGGGGGAACGTGCCACGAATGACCCTACTTTCCGGCGACAATGTGTAATTTATGACCCATTAAAGCCTTGCTCCCTGGATATGGCCCTGGAAAGGGCGGCGACATCCCTCCGCCAAATTTCTTTTTCATTTCAATAAGTTTTCCTTTCTTTCCGCTGTTCCGACAAGGAATGGTGTTGTAAATCAGCGCCTTTTTCAGGAACGTAGGTTTTGGCATGGAATCTGCGTTTCTTTAAGACACATACCTGGTCGATCCAGGAAATGGTGGGTTGGATATAAAACGAGGGCATGAACTGGCGTTTCCCCGGTCTCACGGCCCGGAAAGCGGCGAAGGAGCGCCCGGAAGAAGGGGAAGATCGCGCGCTGACCCTCGGGTAACCAAAACCGATTCGACAGGGAGGTGAATATGAATCAAACCATCTTGGCGTTTTTGAAACGGGGGTTGACAGTACTCGCCGTCATTACGGTCCTTGGGACTCCCGCCTTCGGGGGGGATCTCGTGACCCATTCTCCCACCCTTCAGAAGGTGATGTCGGCGAAGGTCTTGCGTGTCGGAGTCAATCCCAGGTTCAAACCCTTTTCGTTCGTCGAAGGGAATCAGAGGAAAGGAGTGGACATCGACATCGCGACATTGCTAGCAAAAAAACTCGGCGTCCGGGTCGAAATCGTCGTACCCAAGACCTTCTCGGATTTAATCCCCATGCTCAGGGCCGGTGATATCGATATCGTCATGGCGGGAATGAGTATTACGTTCGATCGGGCAAAGGTGATTGATTTCTCCGATCCGTATTTCGACACGGGGCTTTCCATTCTCCTGAACAAAATCACCACGACCCGGCTTGGAATCTCCACGGCGTCGGACTACCGGTCTCTGCATAAGGAACTTGTCCGGAACGGAAAAGGAAACCGGCTGATCGTGGCTGTTACCCGGGGAAAAGCCCCGGAGAGAATTGTGCCCCGGTTCTTTCCCGGCGCGCAGATCAAGCGGTATCCCACCAACGAGGCCGCGGCGGAGGCCACCCTCAAGGGAGAAACCGACATCATGGTCCACGATGAAGTTTTTCTCAAGGTGTGGTTGAAGGAGAACGCCAAACGCGCGAATTTCCGTTTGGTGGTCCTGGATCCTCCTTTCAAGCCGGATTATTATGGCTTTGCCGTCCAGAAAGGCAACCAGGATTTCCTCAATCTCCTCAACGTATTTGTCCTCGAACTCCGAGCAAACGGGTATGTCACCCAGTTCATGGGAAAATATCTTCCCGTGAAGTCGCGGGTGACGACGCGAAGCTACAGCATCAGTGAAGATTACTATGGAGGTGATTGAGATGGCAGGCGGTGAAGCGAAGAAAAAAGGATTGGATCTCCAGTGGAAGATTCTCATCGGGATCATCGCGGGAATCGCGCTGGGGATCGGGTTGAACCTGTCCGTGGGATCGGGCGTAACCTCCGGACCCCTCTATTTCCTGAAAATTCTGTTCAAGTACGGCGGCGATGTTTTCATCCGGCTTTTGAGGATGCTGATCGTTCCCCTCGTGTTCGCCTCCATCTTCATGGCCGTCGCCAACCTCGGCGATGTCCGCAAACTGGGGAGGATCGGGGGCAAAACCATCGTCTATTATATGTTAACCACCGCGCTGGCGGTTCTTGTTGGTCTGATCGTGGTCAACATCATCAACCCGGGACTCGGAATCGACAAGGGAGCTCTCTCCGCGCTCCACATCGGGACCGAGGTGCCGGCGAAGGTAGCCAAACAGGGGGTCGGCGAACGGAGCCCCGTCATCATCATTGTGGACACCTTCGTCAACATGATCCCCAAGAACCCCGCCGCGGCCTTCGCGAAGGGCGACGTGCTCCAGATCATCTTCTTCACGATCTTTCTGGCGGTCTTTGCCTCGATCGTCGGCCAGGATTCCGAGCCGATGACCCAGGTCATCAATGGCATCGACCGGATCATGCAGAAGGGAATCATGGCGATCATGGCCATCGCGCCGTATGCCATTTTCATGCTCGTGGCGGCCATTTTCATGGATCTGGGCTTTGCGGCCTTGAAGGCCCTCGGCAAGTACGGCCTGACGGTGATCATCGGGTTGTTCATACATGGATTCATCACACTGCCGATCCTGGTGCTCGTATTCGGTCGCTACAACCCAATCCGCTTGATCAAGGCCCTCTCGCCGGCCATGATGACGGCCTGGTCCACCGCATCAAGCGCCGCCACGCTGCCGGTGACCATGAGCAACCTTGAGAAACGCGCCGGTGTGGACAGCCGGATCGGTAATTTCGTTCTGCCCTTGGGCGCAACGATCAACATGGACGGCACGGCCTTGTACGAATCGGTCGCCGTAATCTTCATCGCCCAGCTCTTGGGAGTGCATCTCACCATAGGAATGCAGGTGGTAATCTTTATCACCGCCTCCCTGGCGGCAATCGGAGCGGCGGCGATTCCGGGCGCCGGTCTGGTGACGATGGGAATCGTACTGACCGCCGCGGGGCTACCGCTGGATGGAATCGGCCTTATCCTCGCCATTGACCGGATTCTCGATCAGTTCCGGACCGCCATCAATGTCTGGGGAGATGCGACGGCGGCCGTGGTGGTCGGACGAGGAGAAGGTGCGATCCGGGACGTAACGGAACTGGATGGCATTGCGGCTGAATCCACCTCCGCTTAGGAAAAGGAGAGAGGCATGGAATATCCAAAGCAAATTCACGACTTTATGTTGCTCCACGTAACGGAGCCATGGACGTTCAAAGGTAAAACGATGCAGAGCGCGCAATACATCCGCCTCGGTACCCGTTTGAGTCTCCATATCCAGGTAGTCTCCGACAAATCAGGAGAACAGGAATACATCCTCCGGCTGCGGGATAGTTTCGTTTTCGGGGGAATCAAAACACTGACCGAGGCGATCAAGCTGGCGTCGGAAATCATCGAGGAAAACCACATGTTTGTCGGAGGAAAGGTCGTCTGACCTTCTTCAGCCATGCGCCTCTGCGTGGCACCTCCTTTGAACGGGCCGGTTAAATTCTCGTCCCTTTTTTCCGGCCCGTTCACTTTTTAAAGGGTAGAATTGCCCGCCGTGATCAGTTCCGCCTTGACTCCTTTTGTGCGAAAATAGGATACGTTATCCATTTCTTGCCTAATGGCCGAACTGAGCGAGTCTCAGCCAGTCCGCTGTACGCAGGGTTGGGTGTCTTCAAAATTCGCTCAAAACCTGTTCCCCTGCCAGAGTCAAAAGTCCATTAAAGGCAGGGACAAAAACTTTTCCTACTGCGTGGAAGTGAAACGCTCTGACATTTTGGGTATAACGATGAGCATCTCTATTACGAATTGCATTCGCCAAATATTTGTAGCCTGCCCTAATAATATCTCTGTGGGGATGATCCGCTGTCACGTTATCAATACATTTACTAACTTTGCCCCCCAAGGTGCCAAAAGTGAATTCTTCCTCTTCTTTTTTACCCTCTAAGACATCTGAGATCCATTGTTGTAAAGATGAGTAACCCTCTCGCGGCGGTGTTCTATAAACAGGTTTATAGATTCATTCCAACTGCTGCTTCACTAAACAAACTCCTTTCGCAAGATATTCAGCCCCGACACTAAAGGTTACCCAACAAATCAAACGTCCATAATCCGAGTTTACACTTTTTGCAAAACACTCAAACTCCTCTTCAGGGAGAGTTACAAACTTCTTTGATTCCCCACCCCAACGCGCCAACTTAGACCAACAAATCAAATTAATTCCTGCTTGAATCTGCTTCTGCCCTTCACTTTGGGAATTCATCAGTGTTCCTCCAACACCTAACGTCGAGGGTCAGTTGCCGCCAAGGAGCGCCAGCGGATTGGCGGTCAACTGCACCCACTTGTTGTGCGCATCATTGTTATTTTATCGCTATAAATTCTAAGCGCTGCATTAATATTTCAACTCTACCATCACTATTA
>CAZKUZ010000298.1:0-3854 GCA_964556045.1 uncultured Thermodesulfobacteriota bacterium
TTCGCTTCCCCGACCTGTGCCGCGAATGTGATTTCGTCTCTCACGGTTTTCGAAAAGAATTCCTCCCCCACCAGGACGATGATCCCGTCCCGGACGATCCATCCCGTCGCGTCTCCGGACTTTTTGATGACAGTCCCTTCCGCGGGGGCAATCATTCCCTTGATGATCCGCGCGAGTGTCATCCCGTCCCGCGAGTCTCCAAGATAGACCACCCGATCGTCCCCTCGGGCCACCTCAAGACTCAGCGGTCCGACACGGCCGCCGACCCCTTCGAAAACGATGTGGTCCAGCTTGAAAATTACGGACTCGACACGATTTTTCATCGTTACAAAATACCATGGGAAAATAGGATTCACAACCTGAAAAATCTTCGTCAAGCAACACGTCGATAGAAAAGTTCCCTGCCGTCCAAAAAGAGAAAATGCTCCACGTCACGACAAGACGTATCAGCCACGTAGTCTGTGAAAATTAACCCCCAAACTGATGAAAATTGGAAATCAAGGACGGACGAGATATCGCTTCATGCGTCGCGTAATCTCGTTAAAACATAATATCTTTCCCAATGTGCGACATTTCCCCGGACGGGACGGAAACGGGAAGCAAGTTACACTCCCTGCTCATTCTTTACACCGCAACACCAGCCTAAAAACCCCCCATCATTTTCCCTCTTCCGTCATTCCGTGAATATGGGCCTCGGCACACCCACGAACGGCCTCGTCCGGGTCCTTCAACGCCTTACGAAGTGTCTCTTCTGCCCTCCTATCCCTGCTTTCTCCCAAGAGCCGGCAAAGCCATACCCTTCGTTTTGTGTCCGGGTGCTCCGCCGAATAGGCGGAAAAGGCCTTGATCATGGCGGGAACCGCGACAGATCCGAGACCCCGCAATCCCCGCATCGCCGCGTCACGAATTTCCTGCTCTTCTTCCGGGTACAAAGCCGAGAGAAAAACGGGAATGGCCCGCTCGTCGTGTACCTCCCCCAACGCCACCATGGCGGCCATTCGGGTCTCTTCTCGCTCCGCCGCCCTTACAAGGGCTGAAACGGCCTTAGAACTTCCGATCTCTCCAAGCGCCACCACGGCTTTTTCACGTCCCAGCCAAGTATCATCTTCGATCTCCAACGCCTTGACCAGTACGGGAACCGCCGTGGGATCCTTAAAATCTCCCAAAGCGGGGATGATCCAGGCCCATAACCCTGTCCGCTTACCAAATTCCTTCTCCAAAGCCCTGACCAAGTAACGAACCGCCCTTTTATCTTTCAAGGCACGCAGCTTTTTCACGCCCGTAATCTGGTTTTTCGGGTTGTCCGACTGGAGTAAAGAAACGGCACGTTTAAATTCACACTCCTGTCTGCAATTCGCCTCGATGACTTCCACCGCCGTCGCTTGCATCTGGTTCCTCCGCATACAATCTCTGATGCAATTCGCAACCGCCCTATCTTTTTCAAGAATGATTAAACCAGCAGAGGATCCCTTGGGGTTCGGATACTTTCCGACACGTCCTCCTCCAACCGCGACTGAGACTATCCCTAGTGAGAAGACAAAAAGAGACACCCCGACCGCAAACCAACGACCCTGGCATCCTTTCACCACTTTTTTCAATATCCTTGATTCCCATTCCTTCTTTTTCACCTGTTCTTTCCCCCTGTCCTCACGATTAAATTTTTCCTTCTTACTCCGAATATCGTCTCTCATACCTTAATAAGACTCGTATGTCCCGTAAATCGGCTGTCCGCTCGATCTGTGAACCCCGCGGAACGTGCCTTGGATCCTATCCCCTTGTTTATTGAGCGTAGCCGTCATATCATTTCCCCCAGCCTGCGATCGAAACGTCAGACTCGTAGGAGTCATAGAGATAAACTGGGCCTCCGCCTGATTTCCTGGACGGCCAAAGAACACACGGACGGTGCCTCCTTCCAATTTAACCGTTAGATCGCTAACCACACGAGCCCCCTTAAATCTTCCACCCGTGTGATGACTCTGAATCCTCCATGTTCCCAACCAAGCGCGAAGGGCTGGAGAAAGGGGGGATTGATTCCTAGCCGGCGCATTCTCCCATCCATACTTGTAAACGCTATACCAGACCTTCGTGCCGGCGGGAACTCTGCCCCTTTCCGCCCGGGAAGAGAGTCCTTCGATCCTCACTACTCTTCCATCCTGGAAGCGGTTTTCCGTTGGAACATAATGATGGAGATACGGTCTTAAGGTCCTCGCCTTCAATTCCCTCACCGCCCTCTGCTCGTTCATCTCACGGATGTCTGGCAACTTAGCATAAACCTGTAACGCAACAACCTCGCCGAAGGCGGTAACCATTCTGTCTATCACCGCGTCAATCGCTCCGTCTTGGAGCTTCCCCATGGCAAACTCTTTGAACGCGTAAAAGGCAAAACCTCCCACCCCTCCTGTCACTCCGGCTGAGACAGCCGCTCCCGCAGACAACAAAGCGTCAAAAAGTCCTTTCAGATCACTCCTGTAATACTTGATAATTGTCCGGCAGCTGTATTTTCCAATCATGGGATAAGGAATGATTCCCAACCTTATGTAATAAGGCTCAGGACGCGGCGCAAGTCCCTGAAGCGAATGAACGACAATAAATCGATTATTCGCATGCTGCCTCTGCCAGATATCAAATCCATTATAAAGCGAGGCATAGGGGCTCGTCCCCGTCAAGGCCGCCCAGTAATACAACCTGTAATTGATGCCGTAATAAGTAGAAACTCCCCACCCGTTGTCCAGGCTTGGTCTTTGAACGATGAATTTATACTGGTAATAGACATTACCGTCCTTTTGTATTTCTTTAACGACATCCACATCAACCACATGAATGGGACTTCCCAAAAAAGGACAGTAATTTCCACCCTTCGTCACTCTCCAAGGATCCGCATGCACAACTCCGACAAATCCAACCATGCAAAGCAAAGCAATAAAAAAACATTTCTTCATTTTCCCCCCTCCATTGCTAAAGATGAAAATCAAAATACATCGATTTTACAGTCAAAATATGAATTTCGTAGTTCTAAGAAGATATAGGCATGATGGAACAATCAATACCCTGACCTCTCCCTTTTTAGGCTTAAAAGCTTGTTAAAAAACAAGAGATCTTTTTCGGACAATCCTAATCAAGCTGTGTCAAAAATTATAATAAAGTAAAGAAAAATGTCAACACACCTCAACTCGGACCTTCAAACAAGGAAAAGGTCCCATTTGACATCCCCTCCCTCATATCCTACAATTTTGTAGGATTTTCCAACAAGGAGAGAAGATGGCCACGCCGGACCACAACGAACGCAAGTTGAAAGAACTTTCCCTCCTGTTCGACATCAGCCAGGCGCTGGACCAGAGCATGGACATCCGGGAGGTCCTGGCTCCCACCCTCCAGGCCCTGGCGGATCACATGGGCATGTCCCGGGGTACCCTGACGCTGCTGAACCGCAAGACGGGGGAAATCGCCATCGAGGTGGCTCACGGGCTTTCCCCCAGCCAGCGGCGGCGGGGGAAATACCGCCTCGGGGAAGGGATCACGGGCAAGGTGGTGCAGACGGGAAAACCGGCCGTAATCCCGCGGATCTCCGACGACCCTTTGTTCCTCGACCGCACGGGTGCCCGCAAGCGCCTGAAGAAATCGGACATCTCCTTTCTGTGCGTGCCCATCAAGATCGGCAAGGAGGTCATCGGGGCCCTTAGCGTGGACCGTCTCTTCGATACCTCCGTCTCCTTCGAGGAGGATATCCGACTGCTGTCCACCATCGCCTCCATGATCGCCCAGGCGGTGCGCCTGCGCCAGACCGCCCAGGAAAAGCAG
The DNA here is from genome assembly GCA_964556045.1 of uncultured Thermodesulfobacteriota bacterium. Classification (GTDB taxonomy): domain Bacteria; phylum Desulfobacterota; class S145-22; order S145-22; family S145-22; genus JAOZMY01. The sequence continues at coordinate 3,799 of CAZKUZ010000298.1, forward strand.
CAGCGTCTCATCGAGGAGAATATCCGCCTCCGCGAGGAGCTGAAAGACCGGTTCCA
>CAZKUZ010000299.1:0-12408 GCA_964556045.1 uncultured Thermodesulfobacteriota bacterium
GGCCCCACCGTCATGGAAATCATCTTGACGTTGACATCCAGCTCTTTCGCCTGCTGGATCAGGTTGATGCCTCCGATGGTGTGCCCGGCCATGAGGAGGGCGTCAGGTGCCAGGGACTTGACCTTGGTGAGGATCGTGTTGAAATCCGCGGAGCTTTCGGAGATCTTTTCGTACAGGACGATGTCGAACCCGAACTTGGGAGCCACCTTCTTGACCCCCTTGGCGACCATGATATCGAACTTGTCGTCTCCGAAGATGATGGCGATCTTCTTCGGTTTGGGTTTGAAACCCGCCAGCATCTCCAGGGTGGAGTGGAAGTACTGGCTCGCCGCCGGAAGGGTGCCGAAGATATAGGGATTTTTCCGGCTGAAGATCTTTCCGGAGGCGCCGCCGCCTTCCACCATGGGGATCTTGTAACGCTGGGCGACCAGGCTGTCCGGAATGGTGATCCAGCTCGTGTAGGGGCCCAGCAGGAAATTCACCTTGTCTTCCACGATGAGCTTTTCCACCAACTTGGCGCTCTCCGCGTCACTGCTCTTGTCGTCGTAGTAGATGATTTCGATGGGATAGCTTTTTCCTCCCACCTTGATGCCCCCGGCCTTGTTGATGGCGTCCTTGGCGAGGTTGTAGGAATCGACATAGAGCTTCCCCGTCCGGCTGTTCTTTCCGGTGAAGCAGATGGCGCAGCCGAACTTGATAACGTCTTTGGCCTGCAGGGGGGACTGCGAGGCAACGATGGCCGCCAGGACAAACGTGATAATCAAAAACCCCTTGAATCCTCTTGATAAGAGTTTGTTCATGGTTTTACCTCCTTGTATTTGTGGTGTATGGAGATCGGGCGTTCACCTCCTTTCGGTTTCTTGTCGTGTCATAGAATAGCACGGATACCGATTCATGGGCAAGCGGTTTTGATCTTCATTTCGCGGGAGGGGTCGACGCGGTCCGGGGATCACAGCTTCTGGCGTAATTCATGTATTATTGGGGTGTTACAAGGAGGCAGGGGGAACTTCTGTTGATTATTGTGATGGATTGAGATAGGATGCGCTTAACGGGAGGAGCGGATGACGTTTCAAGAGGCCCTTCAGGCGTACGTCACCTTCCTGGAGACGGAGAGGAATTTGTCTGAAAATACCAGGAAGAGTTACGTTAACGACCTGAAGCAATTACAGAATTTCCTTGCCGGGGAGAAGGGAAAAACACCCATCCTGGTCGGCGAGATTGATGAAATGGACGTGCGGAGTTTCGTGGTTTCCCTCTATCGTTCCCACGCCCCGTCTTCTATCGCCCGAAAGGTCTCATCCATCAAGGGGTTTTTCGCGTTTCTCAAGCAGAGGAAACTGCTTCCGGCCTCACCGACCCGCGGGGTTTCCGCCCCGAAGATTCCCAAGAAACTTCCCAACTTCCTGAGCGTGGACGAGGTCTTCCATCTGCTCGGCGACGGTAAAGAGGAAGAGACCTCCTTGACGCTTCGGGACCGGGCGATCCTGGAGCTGATCTATTCCAGCGGGCTTCGGGTCTCCGAGGTCGTCTCCCTCGATGTCCGGCAGGTGGACACGTCGGTTCAGTTGATCCGGGTCGTTGGGAAAGGCGGGAAGGAACGGATCGTGCCGGTCGGGGGGAAGGCCGTCGCTGCGATCCGAGCCTATCTCGAAAGGCGGGACGAGCTGGCGCGGCGGCGAAAGGGAGGGGAGCCGACGCAGGCCCTCTTTCTCAACCGTTTCGGGACGCGGCTCACGGCCCGGAGCGTGGAGCGCATGGTCAAGGCCTACGCCCTGAAGCGGGGAATGGTCCGCCGTATCAATCCCCACGCCTTACGCCATTCCTTCGCCACGCATCTGCTGGGAGCGGGGGCGGACCTGAGGTCCATCCAGGAGATGCTGGGACACGCGAGCCTCTCCACCACCCAGAAATATACCCATATCAGCGTGGATCAGTTGATGCGGATTTACGATAAAACCCATCCAAGGAAGTGAGAGATGACCCATCCACAGTTTCATGGAACGACGATCCTATGCGTCCGGAAGGACGGCCAGACGGTGATGGCCGGCGACGGCCAGGTAACCTTTGATGTCACGGTCTTCAAGAAGAAGGCCCGGAAGATACGTCGTTTATATGACGACAAGGTGCTTGCGGGATTTGCCGGCGCCACGGCGGACGCCTTTACCCTGTTCGAGCGTTTCGAGGAGAAACTGGAAAAGACCAGCGGGAATCTGGTCCGGTCGGCGGTCGATTTGGCGAAGGACTGGCGCACGGATCGTTTCCTGCGCCGCCTTGAGGCCATGATCGTGGTGGCGGATGAGGAGCATATCCTGATCCTCTCCGGGAGCGGGGACGTCATCGAACCGGACGAACCCATTGCCGCCATCGGGTCGGGGGGAGCCTATGCCCAGGCGGCGGCCAAGGCCCTGCTTGCACATACGGAGATGAAGGCCGAGGAGATCGTCGAAACGTCCATGAAAATCGCTTCGGAGATCTGTATTTACACCAACCAGGAAATTGTTATAGAGAAACTGCCATGACAGAAACCCATATTCATACCTTCACGCCCCGGGAGATCGTCTCGGAGCTGGATAAGTACATCGTGGGCCAGCACGAGGCCAAACGGGCCGTGGCCCTGGCCCTTCGCAACCGCTGGCGGCGACAGCAGGTCCCGGAGGAACTCCGGGATGAGATCGCCCCGAAAAACATCATCATGATCGGTCCTACCGGCGTGGGGAAGACGGAGATCGCCCGACGCCTGGCCAAGCTCTCCAACGCCCCTTTCCTGAAGATCGAGGCCTCCAAGTTTACCGAAGTGGGTTACGTGGGACGGGACGTGGAGTCGATGATTCGGGACCTGGTGGAGATCGCCATCAACATGGTCAAGGCCGAGGAGAACAAGCGCGTCGAGTACAAGGCGCGGGAGATCGCGGAGGAACGTCTCCTGGATCTTCTCCTGCCCCCCAGGTCCGCTGCGCCCCATCCTCCGGAAGGGATGCGGCCGGGGGAGAAGCCCCTGGAGATCGTGGGGGAGAAAAAGTCGGCTCCCTCCACCCGGGAGCGGCTCCGCCAGCTCCTGCGAAACGGGAGCCTGGACGAGCGTTACGTGGACGTGGAGATTACCCAGACGGCCATGCCCATGTTCGAGATCTTCTCCGGATCCGGGATCGAGGAGATGGGGATCAACGTGAAGGATATGTTCAGCAATATCCTGCCCAAAAAGACGAAGCACAAGAAGGTCAAGATCCCCGAGGCCCTCGATATTTTGACCCAGGAAGAGATCCAGAAACTCATCGACATGGACAAGGTCGTAAAGGACGCCCTGACCCTGGTGGAACAGGGAGGGATCATCTTCCTCGATGAGATCGACAAGATCGCCGGCAAGGAGCAAGGGCATGGCCCGGATGTGTCGAGGGAGGGGGTTCAGCGGGATATCCTTCCCATCGTCGAGGGGACCAAGGTCAACACGAAGCACGGGATGGTCAAGACCGACCATATCCTCTTCATCGCCGCGGGGGCCTTTTACGTCTCCAAGCCCTCCGACCTCATTCCGGAACTTCAAGGCCGGTTCCCCATCCGGGTGGAGCTGGATTCCCTGGGGAAGGAGGAATTCGTCCGGATCCTGACGGAGCCGAAAAACGCCCTTATCAAGCAATACAAGGCGTTGCTGGAAACGGAAGGAATCGAACTGGAATTCACCGACGAGGCCGTGGAGAAGATCGCGGAGATCGCCACCCGAATCAATGAGAAGACGGAGAACATCGGGGCCCGTCGGCTCTATACCATCATGGAGAAGCTCCTCGACGATATCTCCTTCCGGGCCCCGGAGATGAGTGATCCCAAGGTGACCATCACCGCCGATTACGTGGAAGAACAGCTCAAGGAGTTCGTGGAGGACGAGGACTTGAGCCGTTATATCCTATAGGACGTGCCATGAAGGATCTGATTCGACGCGCTGAAACCTTGATCGAGGCCCTTCCGTATATCCAGGCCTTCTCCGGGAAGACCGTGGTGGTGAAGTACGGGGGACACGCCATGCAGGACCCGGCCCTGGAGGACGATTTCGCCCGGGACATCGTCCTGCTGGCTACCGTGGGGATCCATCCCATCGTGGTGCACGGCGGCGGCCCCCAGATCGGCCAGGTCCTGACCCAGCTGGGAATCGAGACGAGGTTTCACGAGGGGCTGCGGGTCACGGATGAACGGACCATGGACGTGGTGGAAATGGTCCTGATGGGCCTCGTCAACGGGAATATCGTCCGCCGCATCAACAGGTTCGGCGGAAACGCCGTCGGCCTGGCGGGGAAGGACGGGAACCTCATACGGGCGAGAAAGATGCACCTTCGGCTCGCCGACAACCAGTCGGATGAGGTGGACCTGGGGCAGGTCGGGGAAGTGGAGGAGATCAAGCCGGAAATCCTGACGACCCTCATCTCTCAGGGATTCATCCCCGTTGTCGCGCCCGTGGGGCAGGGGGAGGACGGCAAGGCCCTGAACCTCAACGCGGACCATGTGGCGGGGCGGATCGCCGAGGCGCTCGGTGCGGCAAAACTCATACTGCTTACCGACGTGGACGGAGTCATGGATAGTGAGAAGCGGCTCCTTTCCTCCCTGAGTGTCGCGGAGGCGGAAAGACTGATCAGCGAAGGAACCATTCAAGGCGGAATGATTCCCAAGATTCGATGCGTCATCGACGCCGTCAGGAACGGGGTCGAAAAGACCCATATCATCAACGGGACCCTTCCCCATGCCGTGCTGCTGGAGGTCTTTACCAAAGGCGGTGTCGGAACGGAGGTGGTCAAGGAAAAGGCATGAAACGGATTGAAGAGATAAAGGAGATATCAGGAAAGGTTTTCTTTCCGACCTATAACCGGTATGCCGCGGCCATGGTGCGGGGAGAAGGGGCCTATCTGTACGATACGGAAGGGCGGCGTTATCTCGATTTCCTGAGCGGGATCGGGGTCGCGAACCTGGGGCATGCGCATCCGGAGATAGCGGAGGCGGTCTGTGAGCAGGCGAAAGACCTCCTCCATGTTTCGAACCTCTATTTCATGCCCCCTCAGACGGAGTTGGCGGCGCAGTTGGTGGAAAATTCTTCCCTCGATAGGGTTTTCTTTTGCAATTCGGGGGCGGAGGCCAACGAAGCGGCCATCAAGCTGGCCCGGAAATACGCCCGCGAGGTTCACGGAGAGAACCGGTTTGAGATCGTTACCCTTGAAGACTCCTTCCACGGCCGCACGATGGCGACCGTTTCCGCCACGGGGCAGGAAAAGGTCAAGCAGGGTTTCACCCCGTTGCTGGATGGATTCGTCCACGTGCCGGTCGGTGATTTCGACGCCCTGGAAAGGGTGGTGTCCGACCGCACCTGCGCGGTCATGGTAGAGCCCATCCTGGGAGAGGGGGGCGTGGTTGTGCTTCCGCCTTCGTATCTCCGGGAGGTTCGCCGGTTATGTTCGGAACGGGACATCCTCCTTATCGTGGATGAAATCCAGGTGGGGATGGGTCGGACGGGGAAGCTTTTCGCCCATGACTGGGCGGGGATCGAACCGGACGTGATGACCCTGGCCAAGGCCCTTGGGGGAGGATTGCCGCTGGGCGCGATGCTGGCGAAGGAAAAGTACGCCCCTATTCTTGGGGCCGGGAGCCATGGTTCCACTTTCGGCGGAAACCCGGTTGCCTGCGCGGCGGGGCTGGTCGTGATGAAGCACGTGGCGGACGCGGATTTTCTCGGCCATGTTCAGGAAATGGGAGACCTGATACGCGCCCGCTTCAACGAGATGGCCGGCCGGTTCGGGTTCGTCGAAGAGGTTCGGGGACGCGGTCTCATCGTGGGCGTGAAATTGTCCGTTCCTTGTAAGGATGTTGTCGCGGAGGCCTTCGAGAAGGGATTGCTGGTCAATTGCACCCAGGAATCGGTGCTCCGGCTGCTTCCCCCCTTGATTATTTCTGAAAAAGAAGTAGAAGAGATGTTTGAAATTTTAAACAGTATCTTCGAGGGTGTGGCATGAAACGTGATTTGCTGACGCTGCTGGATCTGGCGCGGGAAGAGATCCTGTATCTCGTTAAGGAGAGCGCGGTATTGAAGTCTCAACAGAAAAAGGGGATTTCCTGCCAGCCGCTCCTTGGAAAAACCGTGGCCATGATTTTTGAGAAACCTTCCACTCGGACGAGGGTTTCCTTCGAGGTGGGAATTGCCCAGTTGGGTGCCACGCCGGTTGTCCTGAGCGCGGGGGAGATGCAACTGGGGCGCGGCGAAACAGTGGAGGATACGGGACGCGTCCTCTCCCGATACGTGGATGGTATCATGATCCGCGCCTACAGTCATGAGGCCGTGGAGACCCTGGCCGGGGCGGCGACGGTGCCCGTCATCAACGGCCTGACCGATACCACCCACCCCTGCCAGATCTTGTCCGATCTCTTTACCATCTATGAGCGCAGGGGAGAGGTTGAGGGCATGACGGTTGCCTACGTGGGCGATGGCAACAATGTGGCTCACTCATGGATCCTCGCGGCGGCACGGCTCGATTTCACCCTGAGACTCGGGTGCCCCGAGGGGTATGAACCGGCCCGGGAGATCTTGGCGAAGGCCCCCGGGGAACGCGTGAAGGTCTTCCATGACCCCGTCGAGGCCGTTAAGGATGCGGACGTGGTCTATACGGACGTATGGGCCAGCATGGGACAGGAGGAAGAGGCCCAGAAACGGCTGAGGGACTTTGAGGGATACCAGGTAACCTCCGATCTTATGTCCCACGCCAAGGGAGACGCTGTCTTTATGCATTGCCTCCCCGCACATCGGGGGCAGGAAGTCTCCGCGGAAGTCATGGACGGTCCGCAATCGATTGTGTTCGACCAGGCGGAAAACCGTCTCCACGCCCAGAAGGCGATTCTCGCTTTTCTATTACTTCACTAATAAGGATCGTTACGGGGATAGCCGTGATACTTATTTGTCAGGGGTGAAGGCTTTGAATTGAAGGTTGGATAAGGTTTTGAAGTGAATCTTTCACTTTTTACTAAATAGAAGGGGAAGTGCTATGTCTGAAAAAATCAAGAAAGTTGTTCTCGCCTATTCGGGGGGGTTGGATACCTCCATCATCCTGAAATGGTTGGGCGAGACCTATGGCTGTGAGGTGATCGCCTTCGCCGCCGACCTGGGGCAGGGGGAGGAACTGGCGCCCGTGGAGGAAAAGGCGAAGAAGACCGGGGCCAGCAAGGTTTACATCGATGATCTAAGGGAGGAGTTCGTGCGGGATTTCGTCTTCCCGGCGATCCAGGCGGGGGCTCTCTACGAGGCGACCTATATGCTTGGGACCTCCGTCGCCCGGCCGCTTATCGCCAAGAGGCAGATCGAAATCGCCCATCAGGAGGGCGCCGATGCCGTGGCGCACGGGGCCACGGGCAAGGGGAACGATCAGGTCCGTTTCGAGCTGACCTATCTGAGCCTCGATCCCGGGATCCGGGTCATTGCTCCGTGGCGGGAGTGGTCCTTCCGTTCGAGGAGCGACCTGATCGCCTATGCCAAAGAGAAGGGGATTCCCGTTCCCGTGACCAAAGAGAAACCTTACAGCAGCGATCGGAATCTTCTCCACATCAGTTTTGAAGGGGGCATCCTGGAAGACCCCTGGAGTGAACCCCCGGAGGATATGTTCGTCATGACCGTGCCTCCGGAAAGGGCGCCGGATACCCCTCGGTATCTGGAGATCTCCTTCGAGAAGGGGATTCCCGTGGCCGTGGACGGGAAGCGACTCTCTCCAGCGACGCTGCTTCAGACCTTGAACGAGATTGCCGGGGAGAACGGAATCGGCCGGGTCGACATGGTGGAGAACCGGTACGTGGGGATGAAGTCCCGAGGCGTCTATGAAACCCCGGGGGGAACGGTCCTGCACATCGCCCATCGCGCCATGGAATCCATCACCCTGGACCGGGAGGTCATGCATCTCAAAGACAAACTCATGCCGAAGATCGCGGAGCTGATTTACTACGGCTACTGGTATTCCCCGGAGATGAACGTTCTCTGGAAGATGGTCGAGGAGACCCAGAAGGAGGTCACGGGAGACGTCCGGCTGAAGCTCTACAAGGGGAACTGTATGGTTGTGGGCCGTCGCTCGCCTTACTCCCTCTACAGTGAGGATTTCGCCACCTTCGAAAGGGACGAGGTCTATCGTCAGAGCGACGCGGAAGGGTTTATCCGGCTGAATTCGCTGAGGCTGAGAATCCGTAGGCTCATGGAAGAAAAGAGAACGCAGGAGTGACACGATGATCCCGAAGTACGCGCCCGAGGAGATCGAGCCCGCCTGGCAGAAACGCTGGGAAGAGGACAAGCTGTTTCATGTAACGGAAGATCCCTCGAAGGAGAAATTCTATCTTTTGGAGATGTTTCCTTACCCTTCCGGAAAGATCCACATGGGTCACGTCCGGAACTATTCCATCGGGGACGTGGTGGCCCGTTTTCTTAGGATGCGGGGACTGAATGTCCTCCACCCCATGGGGTGGGACGCCTTCGGCATGCCGGCGGAGAATGCGGCCATCCAGCACGGGGTTCACCCGAATGTGTGGACGCACCAGAACATCGAGGCCATGCGGGCCCAGCTGAAACGAATGGGTTTCAGCTACGATTGGGACCGGGAGCTGGCGACCTGCGAGCCGGAGTATTACCGCTGGGAGCAGCTCGTCTTCCTCAAGATGTACGAGAAGGGCCTGGCTTACAAGAAGAAGTCGACGGTGAACTGGTGCGAGACGTGCCAAACGGTGCTGGCCAACGAACAGGTGGAGGCGGGCAAGTGCTGGCGGTGTCATCAGGAGGTCACGCCCAAGGAGCTGGATCAATGGTTTTTCAAGATCACCGCCTATGCCGACGAGCTCCTGGAATATTGCGACAAGCTCCCCGGCTGGCCCGAACGGGTCCTGACCATGCAGAAGAACTGGATCGGCAAGAGCTTTGGCGTAGAGGTCGATTTCCCCATCAAGGGGCGGGACGAAGCCATCCGGGTCTTCACGACCCGGCAGGATACCCTGTTTGGCGCCACCTTCATGAGCCTGGCGCCGGAGCACCCCCTGGCCTTGGAGCTGGCCGAGGGTACCCCGCAGTTCGAGGCGGTGAGGGAGTTCGTGGAGCGGACGAAAAAACAGGACAAAATCGTTCGGTCTTCCGAGGACCTGGAAAAGGAGGGGATCTTCACCGGGGCCTACTGTGTCAATCCCTTGACGGGGTGGGATATGCCCATCTACGTGGCCAATTTCGTCCTGATGGAGTACGGGACGGGGGCGGTGATGGCGGTGCCTACCCACGACCAGCGCGATTTCGAGTTCGCGAAGAAATACGATCTGCCCCTCGTGGTGGTGATCCAGCCGGAGGGGGAGAGCCTCAATCCCGAGACCATGGCGGAGGCCTACACGGACGACGGGGTTCTGGTGAACTCGGGCCCGTTTAACGGTCTTCCCAACCGGGAAGCCATGGAGAAGATTGCCGACTATTTGGAGGAAAAGGGCATCGGGAAACGGTCGGTCCAGTACCGGCTTCGGGACTGGGGAATCTCCCGGCAGCGCTACTGGGGCGCGCCCATCCCCATCATCTACTGTGACGATTGCGGGATTGTCCCTGTCCCCGAGGAAGACCTTCCGGTTGTGCTTCCCCTCGACCTGGAGGTCGGGAAGGAGGGGCAGTCTCCGCTCCCCAAATCCCCTGAGTTCTATGAGGTTCCTTGCCCCAAGTGCGGGAAAAAGGCGCGTCGGGAGACGGACACGATGGACACCTTCGTGGAATCCTCCTGGTACTACGAGCGGTACGCCTCACCCCGCTACGACAAGGGGATGTTCGATCCCGAGGCGGTGAAGTATTGGCTCCCCGTGGATCAGTATATCGGGGGGATCGAACACGCCATCCTGCATCTCCTCTATTCCAGGTTCTATACCAAGGTCCTGCGGGATTTCGGCATGGTCGATTTCGACGAGCCCTTCACCAATCTCCTCACCCAGGGCATGGTGATCAAGGACGGGGCCAAGATGTCCAAGTCCAAGGGGAACGTGGTGGATCCCAATTACCTCATCGAGAAATACGGGGCGGATACGGCCCGGCTCTTCAGCCTGTTCGCCGCGCCGCCGGAGCGGGATCTGGATTGGAGTGACCAGGGCGTGGAGGGGAGCTACCGTTTCCTCAACCGGGTCTGGCGCCTCGTCATGGAGAACCTCGATGTCTTGAAGGGGCCTTTGACCGCTGTGGGGGAAGATCGAATCTCACAGGACCTTCACAGGAAAACCCATCAGACCATCAAGAAGGTGACGGAGGATATCGACCGTTACCATTTCAACACGGCCGTCAGCGCCGTGATGGAGTTGACCAACGCGGTTTATGGAATCCTTCCGCTGAAAGAGGAGACGAAAGGGGCCTTTCAGGAGGCGGTCAGGGCGATCCTTCTCTTGCTTTCTCCCTTCGTTCCTCATATTACTGAGGAACTGTGGCACCGGACGGGAAATGATACCTATCTCTTGAATGAACCCTGGCCGGGATACGATCCGGAGGCGGCCAAGGAGGAGGAAATCACTATCGTGGTGCAGGTCAACGGAAAGTTGAGGGACCGGCTGATTCTGCCGGCGGACGTCCAGGAAGAGCAGGTGAAAGAGGCGGCGATGAACCAGGAGAAGGTAAAGAAGTATCTTGATGGCAAGACGATCCGGAAAGTCATTTATGTTCCGAAAAAGCTCCTCAATATCGTGGTGGGTTGAGTCGTGGGAATCTGTCCGTCTTGTCATTCAGGGTGCCATATGGTAGGAGAAGGTGAACCCATAAAAGGAGAGGGTCTATGCGTAATCGTTTTCTGCTAAGGGGATTGGGCATTGTTTTTTTGATAGTATTCCTCGTGGGGTGTGGCTACCACTTTAAGGGAAAGGCTAACAACCTTCCCAAGGATATCAAGAGTATCAGTATTCCTATCTTTAAGAATGATACCACGGAAACCAACATCGAGAACCTCTTTACCAATGCCCTGATCGCCCAGTTCGTTCGGAGCAAGGAGTTCAAGATTACGGATGTGGACAAGGCGGATGCCATCATTTACGGGGTTTTGAAGGAGTATCAAAACGAGACGCTGACATACTCCGGCGGCGGAAAGGTTTCCCAGTACCGGGTCAGGATTGTGGCGGAGGTATCCCTCGTGCGGGCCAAGACCAAGGAGGTCATCTGGCGGGCCAAGCACCTGTCGGAATTTGAGGATTACAACGCCTCGACCAATACTATCGAGAACGAGGCGAACAAGGAAAAGGCCATCCGCCGTTTGGCGAAATTTATGGCGGAAATCATCCATGATCGTATGCTCGAGAATTTTTAAGGGGACGAGACGGCCCGAAAGAGAGAGACTCAAACGGTACTTGCGCGAGAGAGGGGGGTCCCTGGGATAGGGGATCCCCCTTTTAGGTGGAGAAGATGGTTACTGAAAAACGGCCGGATCAGCTTTTGCCATATTTGACAGGCGGGAAGAACTTCCCCTCGGTCGTTTTTTTATATGGCCCGGACGACTATACTCGGAATCACCTCATCACAAAGATTATCGATCTCTATCTCCCCAACGAGAAGGATCGTGTCTTTGGCCTGGCCGATTACGAGGCCCCGGACGTGGATCCCTCCCACCTCCTTGGTGCCTTGAAAACGGTGCCGTTTGGCCTTTCCAAAAAGATATTTATTCTTCGGCGTTTTGAATTGACCGCCACGGCCGTTAAAAAAGGTGAGAAGGCTAAGGATGGGGGCGGTAAAAGTTTAACACCGATCGAAGAGAGCCTAATAAGATACTTTCGCCATCCCTCGCGAGATACCCTCCTTCTCGTTTCTTCCGCCCTGGAGATAAAGAAAAACCACTCCTTTACCCGTGCGTTTCCCGAAGATGCTATCCTGGTTTCCTGTATGGGATTGAAGGGGAGAGACGTTTTTCTGTTTGTGAAGGAGAGGCTGAAAGAACTTAACAAGGTGGCTACGGATTCCTGGATCGAGCAGTTCGTTGAAATTTGTGGTCCTGATACCCAGAAGCTTTCCAGTGAGATAGAGAAGGTCGCCCTCTTTTCGGGGGGACGCAGTCAGCTCCAAGAGGAGGATCTCACCGTCGTGTCTCCGGGAGAATTTTCAAAGGATGCCTTTGCCTTGTTGGACGCCATCGCCTCGGGAAAATCCGTCACGGCAGTTGAGATCTTGCGGGAGATTATGGGGGGCGGGGAACATCCCCTGAGAGTCCTTTCTCTCATCCTGTGGCACTATCGGTTGGTGGTCAAGGCCCAGCGCCTGAAGGAGTTGGGGAACACGGGGGGAGTCGTTCAGATACATCCCTCCCGATTCGTGGTTAAGAAAATAACACGCCACGCCAAGATGCTTTCACGGGAGAAGATTGTGAAGGCATTTGACCTTTTGAGAGAGACGGACCTACGTTTGAAGGGAAGCCGCCTTCCGGA
>CAZKUZ010000300.1:0-2059 GCA_964556045.1 uncultured Thermodesulfobacteriota bacterium
GTATTGGGCAGCAGTTCACCCGAAGATTTTCCCTTCATCCTTGCCCAGGTCACCTGTAATTATATCCGCCCCATTGAGCTGCAGGAAGGGGCCGTTCGGGAATCCGTGTGGGTTTCCAAGATAGGCACGAAGAGCTTTATGTTTTCGTACGAGATCACCCGAATTGACGATCCGTCATGGGTTTTCAGCACCGGCAGTTCCGTCCAGGTCTTTTTTGATTATAAAGAGGGAAAGAGCCTCCCGATCCCTGAAACGTTCCGGGAAATGATTGCGGACTATGTGATCGAAACCCCGTGACACACCTGTTAGCCATTCCCGATAATCGGCGAAGGATGTCACGGGAAAATCACCGGTTGACTTTTAAAATGAGTTTTAGTAATAGTCGAATGTCTTCGAAAGGGGTTCAGCATTTTTATATAAATCGAGCAGGAGGGAAAGAGCATTTCTGAGAGTTTGATGATTTAATTCACATTTTTAGATCACCCTCTTTTTCAAATTTTATCATGATTAAAAGAATTTTCTCCCAATTTTAGATTTCCGGACGAGGTTTTATTTTTGAGATCGACAAACAGACGAAGAAGAAATTACAATTACAACCGGGCGGCCAATTCCGGGAATTCCGACAGGAATTCCCACAACGGGCACGGCAGCTCCTACCGCAACGAACGCCAGCGAATCGAGAAGAAGAATCGCCTCGGTTACACCACGGGCACCTGTGCCGCGGGGGCGGCCAAGGCGGCGGCCATTTCCCTTCTGACGGGGGATACGCCGGAGACGATCTCCCTCCTCCTCCCCAGCGGAAAACGGTTTTGGTTTCCTCTCAAGGGATTCGAAAGGGGCAATGGGGTGGTAACGGTCAGGGCCTCCACGGTGGCCGCGGATCGGAACGCCCCGGAGGTTCTCGTTCATCTCAGCTATGAGGAGGACGTAAGCTACCAGAGCGGAACCCTTTCCTTTAAGATTCGGGGGGGCAAGGGTGTCGGCAAGGTCGCCAAGCCCGGGCTTCCCATCCCCGTCGGGGAGGACGCCATCTTTCCGGAGTCCCAAAATCTCATCCGCGAGAATCTCTTCGAGCTTTCCAAATACATGCACTTCGGCAGCATCTGCCAGCTTTCCGTCACCATCGAGGTGCCGGAAGGGGAAAGGCTCGCACGTCAGTCCCTGTCTGAACGGATCGGTATCGAGGGAGGCGTGGCCATCCAGGAAACCCCCGCCTTGAACCGCATGGTGACCCCTGAGGCCTGGCACCGCTGGATCACCCAGGCCCTGACCATCGCCAGGGAGATGGGGATCAATGAGATCATCCTGACGCCGGGGGCCAGGAGCGAGCGTTTCGCCAAGGAGATCTTTCCCGATGTTCCTCCCGAGTCGTTTATCCTGACTGCGGACCACATCGAGCACGCCATCACCCAGGCCAAGGCCCTTGGTTTTGGCAAGGTCTTTTACGTCAGCCACTTCTCCAAGATGCTCAAGTCGATGACGGGAAAGATGAGGATGAGTCCCAAGGCCTTCATTACGTCCCTGATCCCAGTTTATCATATCGCCCTGGTGGAGAAGGCCTCCGAGGAGCTTCTGGCCGCCCTGAATCGGTGCAAGACCCCGAGAGAGGGTCTCGAGCTCCTCATCCGGGAGGGGGCGGGAAGCATCTTCTTCCGAATCTGTCAGCGGGCCCATCGCAACCTCTCCCGGATCATCGGAACCGACTTTCCCCTCGAGGTCATCCTTCTTTCCTACGAGGGTGAAATCCTTTCCCGGTTCAAGACGGAGGAGAAACACGGCTTTTTCAACATCCTCGACCAGCCCTTTTCCCCTACCCTGAAACCCGTTCAGGCTGAAGGCCAATAACCACCTTGGCGCATTCCGCTGCTTCCATAAAAGGCACCCTTATGATCCAGGGAACGGGTTCCCACGTGGGCAAAAGCGTCCTCGTCGCGGCTCTGTGCCGTATCTTCGCCGATCGAGGCGTCCGGGTTGCCCCCTTCAAGGCCCAAAACATGGCCTTGAACTCCTTCATTACGCGGGAGGGCGGCGAGATTGGACGGGCCCAGGCCTTTCAGGC
>CAZKUZ010000301.1:0-8598 GCA_964556045.1 uncultured Thermodesulfobacteriota bacterium
CTCCGCGAGGCTGTTTTCCGCCTCGAAGAGAACGCGTTCCGCATCCAACGTACTCTGGAAATCCTTCAGACCTTCCTTGTAGAGGGTCAGGGAGAGATCAAGGGTCCGCTTGGCCACCTCGACGGAGTGGCGTAAGTCGAGAACACGCCGTTCCCCGTCCGCGTATTTGACCAGGGCGTCTTCGACCTCTTTCAAGGCGTTCAAGATGGTTTTTTCGTATGTCAGCAGGGCTTGTTTCGTTCTCGCGTCTTCTACCTTGATGAGGCTTCGGACGCTGCCGCCGTTGAAGATATTCCAGTTCAGGCCGCCGCCGATGGAAAAGGTGCGGCTGCTCCAGTGGAACGCGTCCGTCGCATCGGTCGAGAGGAACCCGAAAAACCCCGCAATGGAGAGTCTGGGGTAGAGGTGGGAGGTGGCGATGCCGATCCGTTCCGTCTGCGCGGCGAGCAGCCGTTCCGCGGCCCGGATATCCGGCCGACGTCGGATCAGGTCCATGGGGATGCCGACGGTGATCTTGTCCGGGAGCATGGGAACGGGCTTCGGTTCCCTCAGGAGCTCTTTCAGGGCTGAGGGGGACTTTCCAAGAAGCATGGAGAGGGTATGGATCGAATTTTCGATCTGGGTCCTGAGGGGCGGAAGCGTCGATTCCGAGATGGCCAGAACCTGTTCCGATTGGGCGACGTCCAGATCGGAAGCGAGCCCGTACTTGAAACGTGTCTGGGTCAGTTCGACGATCTCCCGCTGGGACTTAATGTTGTAAAGGGACGTGGCGAGCCGGGCTTGGGCGGTTCGAAGCGAGATGTAGGCTTGGGCCACCTGCGCGTACACGGAGAGCATGACATCCGTTTTCAACTCCTGGGTAGCCTCAAAGGCCGCCTTGGCCGAGGCGATTTGACGCTTGATCCTTCCGAAGAGGTCGATTTCCCACGTGGCCCCGATCTGGGACATATACTGATTGTAGAGATCTCCCCCGGGGTAGATGTCGTTTTCGCTCGACCGTTGCCGGTTGAAAGAGGCCTGAACATCTATCTGGGGCATCCGTTGTCCGGAAACGACCCCGATCTGGGCCCATGCCTCTTCCACGCGCGCGACGGCGATGCGGATATCGTAATTGCTTGTTTTGGCCTCGGTGATGAGCTGGTTCAGGATAGGATCGTTGAACACTTCCCACCACTTTTTTATCTTGACCGGTTCAGGTGACAGGGCGGGATCCATTGCCATAATGTCTTTCTGCCAGCTGGCGGGCACGGTCGTTTCAGGTTTCTTATAATTCGGTCCCACCGTGAAACAACCTTGGAGCCCCGTTGCCAGAAATGAGAGTAGTAGTAATACTGAAAAGAGTCGCAAAGGTTTTTTTAGTAACTGATGTCTCAAATATTCCACCTTTCATTTATCAAAAATTAGTTTTAACGTTTACAGGAAAACATCCAAAAAGTCAATATACCAAGTCTTGTATACCCCTTTTATCCATCTTCCGATGGCCGTTTATTTAAAGTTGTGCTTTCTTGAAGCAATTTGTTCCTTTCCCTTAATCCCCGGCTTTTTGACAATTATGCCTGCCGGAGGCAATGCGATGTGTTCCTGTTTCCCCTTAGATTCCCGAGGTTTCTTGACGAAGGCGTCTAATCTTGTTAGTAATAGAAAATGAAAATAGATAAAAAACAAGAGAAAAAAGAAAAGGTGAAGATATGAAAAAGAGAATTCTGTTCGTTTTGTTGGTCGCTTTGTTTCTCGTTGGGACAGCCATGGCTGCTTCCGCAAGGGATAGGCTCAATCCGGGAAATGCCTTGATGCCGGGGCAGCACCTCCTCTCTCAGAATCGAATCTACACGTTGAGCCTTCAAAAGGATGGTAACATCGTCTTACGGAAGGCCGTAAACTTGAAGAGCAAGAAAAAACATATCTTGTGGACTTCCGGAACTTCCGGAAAGGTAACCAAGCTTCTCATGCAGCAAGACGGCAACCTCGTCCTCTATCACAACAATAACGCCATATGGAACGCGGGAACGAACGGCCATCCTGGTGCCTATCTCGTCCTGCAGAACGATGGTAACGTCGTCATCTATTCGAAAAACAACAAACCCTTATGGTCGACGAACACGGCCCAGTGATTTGAATCCTGGGTTGTGAGCGCCGTCGACGGAATGCTTGGGCAGGGAGGAAAATGAAAAGGCATACTTTCTGGGGTTTTTGGGTCCTGGCGTTTGTCGTCTTTTTCGCGGTTTCGGCCTACGCGAAGGGGAACAGATTGAACCCCGGCGAATACATGACACCCGGGAATATCCTCGTTTCCCACAATGGCAAGTACATTTTCATGTTGCAGACGGACGGGAACATTGTCCTTCGCAAGGTTAAGAAAAACGGTCAGAAAGTAGTTCTGTGGTCGTCGGGGACCTCAAAATACAATGTCACGAAGCTCATCATGCAGCACGACGGAAACCTCGTCCTGTATCTGCATCGTCACGCGAGCTGGTCCACCGGAACGAGCGGTCATCCGGGTGCCTTCCTCGTGGTGCAGGATGATGGTAACGTGGTAATCTACAGCAGAGACGGTCGTAAACCTGTCTGGTCCACCCATACGGCGCAATAGACCGCAGCACCGGTCAGCGCTTGACAAATATGTCCTCATGTGCAAAATGGGGAACCGCAGGAAGCCTTGACGGGGCCAGAAGGCCTCGCGCGTACCCACTGCATCGGCAAGAATAACCTATATTAACTAGATCACGAAGATCTCAACGACGGGCTGTTCCGTGCACAGGTGTGCCGGAATAGACTTTTAAATTTACTCAGGGAGGTTCGTGATGAAGGTTTTGAAGTCTTTCGCGCTTGGTTTTCTCGTTTTGGTATTTTTTATTGGGATTCCCCTCAAGGCTCATGCCCATTTCGGGATGATTATCCCTTCCACGGAGATCGTGACGCAACAACAGGGCGGAGAAATCACCCTGACCGTGATGTTTGCCCACCCCTTTGAGCGGAACTGGATGGATATGGAAAAACCGGTTCGTTTCGGGGTAAAGATCCGGGGGACCAAGGTCGAGAATCTTCTCCCGTTGCTGAAACCGATAAAGATCCGGGGGCACAAGGCGTGGAAGGCGGTCTACCGGTTGAAACGCCCGGGGGATTACGTCTTTTTCGATCAGCCCCGGCCCTATTTCGAACCGGCGGAAGGGAAGTTCATCGTCCACTATACCAAGGTGATCGTCGACGGCTACGGCATGGAGGAGGGATGGGACGCAAAGGTGGGGCTCGACACGGAAATCATTCCCCTGACCCGCCCGTATGGGATTTACACGGGGAACGTCTTCCGTGGCTTAGTGCTCCTTTACGGAAAACCCGCCCCGTTCTGTCGCGTGGAAGTGGAGTATAACAACGTGGGAGAGACCTGCAAGGCCCCGGCGGACCCCTTTATCAACCAGGTGATCAAGACGGATCAGAACGGGGTTTTCACCTTTGCCATGCCGGCCGCCGGCTGGTGGGGATTCGCCGCCCTGAACGAGGGAAAGGATAAGATTAAACGCAAAGGGAAAGAGTATCCCGTCGAGCTGGGGGCCGTCATCTGGGTTCGGACCCGGGATATGGAAAGGAAGAAATAGATGCATATTTCAGAAGGAGTCCTCTCCGCGCCCGTATTGATTTCCGGGGCCGTCGTGGCCGCCGGTGGCGTGGCAATCGGGCTCAAAAAAACCGCAAGTGATAAGATTCCGGAAGTGGGGGTCATGTCCGCCGCCTTTTTCGTGGCTTCCCTCATCCATGTCCCGTTGGGTCCCACGAGCGTTCACCTGATTCTCAACGGGTTGGTGGGATTGCTTCTTGGCTGGGCGGCCTTCCCCGCCATCCTCGTGGGGCTTGTCTTTCAAGCGATACTTTTCCAGTTCGGGGGAATGACCACGCTCGGGGTCAATACCGTGACGATGGCGCTTCCGGCGGTGGTCGGTTACTATCTCTTCGGCCCGGCCGTGCGCTCCAAAAATCAGAGGGCCGCCTTGATCGGTTCCTTTTTCTGCGGCGCCTTCGGGGTCCTTGGCGCGGCGTTTCTCGTGGCCTTCGCGCTCTACTGGACGGGGCAGTCCTTTCTCGAGGCGGGAAGGATCGTCGTGCTTGCCCACATCCCCGTGATGATTATCGAGGGAATTCTGGCCATGTTCTGCGTGGCATTTCTCAGGAAAGTCAAACCTGAGCTGTTGGAGGTAAAGGAATGAAAAACAAGCTTTGGCTGTGTATCGCCTGTTTGATCTTTGTGTTTCCGTTGATCGCGTCGGCCCACCGGATCTCCGCGTTCGCCTACCAGGAGGGGAACAAGATTCACGTTGAGGGGTTTTTCAGTGACGGGACACCGACCCGGAAGGCGACCGTTGAGGTATATGACATGAGTGGGAAAAAGCTGTTTTCGGGCCGGACGGACGAAAAGGGAACCCTTGGCTTTGAGGCACCGAAGGTTAAAGGCAAGCTGAAAATCGTTTTGATTGCGAGCATGGGACACCGTGCGGAAACGATCTTTGAACCGAAAAAAGCGGGAACGGGTTCCGCTTCCGAGACCGCTCCCGCCGCGAAGGAGGGGACCGAGGCGCAGGCTCCGGGTGAAGCAAAGGCGGGCCCCGGCATCACGAAGGAGGAGATCAGGGCCATCGTTCGCGACGAGGTGGCCCGGGCGATCCAGCCGGTCATGCGGGCCCTGGCGCGTCAGCAGGCCGAAAAGGTCTCTTTTACCGATATATTCGGTGGAATCGGCTGGATTATGGGGCTCATGGGAATCTGGATGATGATAAAGGCGCGTAAGAAATGATCGCGGAACCCTTCGCCCACGGGAAGAGCATCTTTCACACGATGGACCCCAGGGTCAAGATCCCTGTCGCCCTGGGATTCAGCGTGATCCTGGCCGTAACGGATAAATCCCCCGTCCTGATTCTGGGATCGATCTTCGCCGTGCTTCTCGTTCTGCTCGCGCGGCTGAATCTCCGGCAGGTTCTGACACGCCTGCTGATCGTCAATGCCTTCGTGGCGTTTCTCTGGATCTTGTTACCTTTCAGCTTTCCCGGTCGGCCCCTTTTCTCATTCTGGGGCCTCCAGGTCACCCGGGAGGGAATCGACGCTTGCGTCATGATAACCGTAAAATCCAACGCCATCGTCCTGGCCTCCATGGCCCTGCTGTCCACCTCCACGGTGTTCGGTTTGGTCCACGGGCTTCACCACTTGAGGGTGCCGGACAAGCTCGTCCATCTCTTCTTTTTCAGCTTTCGGTATATCCATGTCATTCACATGGAATACCACAAGATCATCAACGCCATGAAGGCCCGGGGATTCGAGCCCGGAACCGGGATCCATACCTATAAGGCCTACGCCTATCTTATCGGAACCCTCTTTCTCAAGAGCTCGGAGCGTTCCAAGCGCATCTATCAGGCCATGATCTGTCGGGGCTTCGATGGCACCTTCTGGGTCTTCCAGCATTTTTCCTTTCGGAAACAGGATCTTCTGGCCTTGATTTTCATGGGACTCTATATCGTCTTTTTGGCGTTCATGCAGTGGGGAGGAATACATTGATCGAGTTGAGGAACGTGAGTTTCCGGTACCCGAACGGCCTGAAGGTTTTCGAAGACATGAATTTTCACCTTCACAGGGGGGATCGCGTCGGTATCGTGGGCCCCAATGGAAGCGGGAAGACGACCCTGCTCCATCTCATCGTGGGGCTGCTCAAGCCGGAGGCGGGGGAAATCGTCGTCTTCGGAAAACCGAGAAGGGAAGAGAAGGACTACCGTGAGGTCCGGAAACGGGTAGGGCTCCTCTTCCAGGACCCCGAAGATCAGCTTTTCTGTCCCACAGTGGCCGAGGACGTGGCCTTCGGCCCCTTGAACCTGCGGATCCCCAAGGAGGAAGTCCACCGGATCGTCGAGAGAACCCTCGATGAGGTGGGCCTGGCCGGCTTCGGGGACCGGGTGACCTACAATCTCTCGGGCGGGGAGAAGAAGCTGGTTTCTCTGGCCACCCTTTTCGCCATGAACCCGGAAGTTCTGTTGTTGGACGAGCCGACGGCGGGGCTCGACGAGAACGCCACGGAGAAGATCGAAAAAATTCTCCGTGAAAAGGTAGAAACCTACATCGTCGTGAGCCATCTTAAGGATGTCCTGGAAAAGACCACGGACAAGATCTACAGGATGGAGGACGGCCGGCTGGTTCAGGTTTCGATTTAAAATCCGGGGCATTTCTGCTATGGATTAAGAAATTTCAAGGGAGTAGTCGGAATGATTTCGTTGTTTCAGCGCGGGGGACCGGTCATGATTCCCCTTCTGATCTGTAGCCTGTTCGCCGTCGCCTTTATCGTGGAGCGACTGATTTTCTGGTTGCGCCTCAACCGCTCGAGGGACAAGAAGCTGGTTTCCGACATATTGGATCTCTGTGACGCGGGGAAATTCGACGAGGCCTACGAGAAAGGGAAGAAGAGCCGGGACTTCGTGGTCTATGTTCTCCTGAACGGGATCGCCCACCGGGCCTACTCCATGGAGGGGGCCATGGAGGCGGCTTCGGAGAGGATTATCAAGGAGATGAGCAAGAACCTGATGATCCTGGACACCCTCGTGACCCTATCTCCTTTGCTGGGGATCTTCGGGACGGTGACGGGGATCATCTTTTCCTTCGATATGCTGGGGAAGATGGGGATCGAACGGCCCCAGGTGGTCTCGCTCGGGATTGCCCAGGCCCTCATTACCACGGCCTTCGGCCTGGCCATCGCCATGCCGACCCTGATCTTTTACAACTATTTCATTTCGAGGGTCAATCACGCCGCCAAGGAGATCGAGAAGAACGCCAATATCCTTTCATTGATCGGTGAGAAGCGAAGCTTTGAAAAAAACACTAAACCTCCAAAAGAGGGGTAAACCATGGTAAAAGTCAAGACCTTTGAACGACGGGGAGCACGGCTGGAGATGACCCCCCTCATGGACCTGATGTTTACCCTGCTTGTCTTTTTCATCTATTCCATGCTTTCCATGACCATTCATCACGGGGTTCCCTTGACCCTCCCGGAGGCGAAAAGTTCGACCCTGGAGAGGCACCAGAATGTTCAAATCTCGATTACCAGAACGGGCAACATCTTTGTCAATAAACGCGAAGTTGAATTGGCGGACCTGGCGGATGAAATCCGTATGTTACGGAAGGGGAACAACAAGATCACCGTTCTCATCAGCGGTGACGGGGCCGTTTCCTACGAGCGGATCATGGAGGTTCTGGACACCCTCCGGACTCACGGCATTTCAGACGTCGTATTAGAAACCCGACATGAGTGACGCGCTCTTTCCCTGGCACCCTTACAGGAAAACTCTCGTTTTCAGTTTTGTCTTTGCCGTTTGCTTCCATGCCGCCTTCTTCGTTTTTCTCCATCATTTACCCGACTTTGGAAAAATCAAACACGTTTCACCGCCCAAACTTAAAGTGCGTCTCTGCGTGCCTTCCCCGGTCAAAACCTCCCTTGACGTGCGACAGGTCAGGCCGTCCCGTTTTTGCCCCGAGGTTCCTCCGCCCCCCGAAAAGGTGGTTCCTAAAAAACAGAAAAAAGTTCCAAAGCCGAAAGTGGTGAAAAAGCCTCCCAAAAAGGCGATTCGGCATGTTGAAAAGAAGGTCGTACCCCCTCCGGCGTCCCCACCGAAACCGGCTCCGAAGACGGAGAAGCCGGTGGAAACATGGGCTGAACAGGTCGTGAAGTCCGCCGCACCGACAACCTATACCCCTCACGTCGCGGCTCCGTCCGCGGCAAAGCCAACGGAAGCTTCCCTCGTTCCGGGGCCGCCCCCGCCCCCTAAACGGGAGCTGGCCTACCCCGATTATGAAAAAAGCCCGGCCCTGACCTATCCGCCCCTTGCCCAGCGGAGGGGGATCGAGGGGAGGGTGGTTCTCAAGGTTTTGGTCGGCAAGACGGGACATCCCTTGAAGGTCGTCCTGGAACGGTCGAGCGGTTCTTCGATCCTGGACAAATCCGCGATGAAGGCGGTGAGGAACTGGGTGTTCAAGCCGGGGAAACTGAACGGGACCGCCGTCGAGATGTGGGTGAGGGTCCCGGTGGTGTACGCGCTGAAATAGGACTTCTCTCACCGGGGTTGGGGTGACCAGGAGGGGGAATCCGGATAAAAAGCTAAAAGGTTCAGGGGTCGACAATTGGGGTCTAAAGAAAAAAGGTCGTAGGAACTAAACAAAACAAAACGGGATAGGCGGAACAAGTTTCAGGTCAAAAACGTGAAAGGATATCACTGGAAGGCGGGAGAAAAAGGTGATAGGTAGGAAGCCCAAAAAGGAGCGTTTCCCATGATCCTCGTGGACAAACCTTACGTTTCCGATTTTCTGAAAGAGACGGCCAGGGCAAACCGGATTCCCATTATCAAGACGGCGGAGGCCCGGGCCCTCGGCATTACGGAGGGAGCCCATCTCCTGAGCGATAAGGAGGCGGTTGCAAGACTGAAAGGGGCCGATTCCATCCGTCTCTATACCACCACCGAAAACGCCATCGGCTGGATCGCCCGTCACTTGGCCTTTACCGACTTGCCGGAAAAGATCGGCCTGTTCAAGAACAAGGTGAGGTTCCGAGAGCTCCTCAAGCCCTTGACGCCCGACTTC
>CAZKUZ010000302.1:0-2351 GCA_964556045.1 uncultured Thermodesulfobacteriota bacterium
CCCCGTCATCGCCACACCCCTCTCCGCCGAAGAAATCAAGGGAATCGCCCGCCTCCGGGAATTCAGCCGGATCCTGTTCGAAACGGGATCGGTGTGGGAGTAAAGTATAAAACCGGCAAAAGGCTAAAGGCAGAATTCTGAAGATCCAAAATCTGCGTTCATCTGCGTTATCTGCGGCTAAAATTCTTAGGAATAAATACTGGAAACAGCGGCCATAGACCCGGAAGGCCTATCCGATGATCTTTTTGAGCAGTTCCTGGACCTTTTCGCGGTATTCTTCTTCCGAGATATCGCCCTCTTCCAGAGCCACCTTCAACCGCTTGAGCCTCTCGTCGGCCTCCCTTCGCTCCGCCTCGGTCTTCCTCTTCCACGCCTCCCAGGCCTTGCCGATGACTTCGTAGGAAAACGACCCGCCCGTCACGATGTAGACGATGATCCAGCCGGTGGCCCCCACCGATCCCACGGGCGCGAACGCGGGAACGCTCAGGAGAATTCCCACCGCCGTGGCCCCCGCCAGCAGGGACTTGATGAAGATGTTCTCCTGGATGGATTTCGGGATAAAATTGGCGACGATTTTACCGATCTGATCCGCGGTCAGCCTGGTCATTGACTATCATCCCATAAAAAATCTCGACGGATATGCTAACGATCTCAACTCTATGCATTATCTTTGAAAAACGCGGCCGTGTCAATCGGGTTTATCTCGTTTTTCCCGCGATGAATTTCCGACCTCTAACCTCCGACCTCTGGCTTCTGAGTTCTGATTCCTTACTTCCGAAATTCCCAGCCTTAGGAAACTATGTTCATCCCCGCCGGCACCATTCGCAGGAACTACGGAACGGGCGGGTTGACCCTCATCCGGTTTTGTGTTACGAATTGGCCTGGATCGGGACGTGGCTCAGTCTGGTAGAGCACTGCGTTCGGGACGCAGGGGTCGCTGGTTCAAATCCAGTCGTCCCGACCATTTTTTTGTATCTTAACCGCTATTATGTCATCCGATAATAAATTAGAAACGGCCCCGACGCTGAAAATCGGCCTCCTCTATTTCTCCGGCGCGGGAAACACGGAGTGCATCGCCCGGATCTTCGAGAAGATCTTCGGGAACCGGCCGGACTGCGAGGTCGCGTTCTGCGAACGGATCACGAAAGGCCTCGATCCCCTAAGCCTTGGAGATTTCGACCTTTTGGGCCTCGGGTTTCCCATCTATTTCCGCCGCACGCCCGGGATCGTCACCGAAATGATCAAACGATTGAATGGCAGAGACAAGGAGGTTTTCACTTTCTGCACGAAAGGGATGTACTCGGGGAACGTGAGCCGGGACGTCCAGGAACACTGCCGGAGGACCGGATTCTCCCCCGCCGGGAATTTCGAGGTTCGGATGCCGGGAACGGATGTGCTCCTGCTGTTCGCGAAGAAGGGCTCCAGGACGGAAAGGTTCGTGAAAAGGATGGGTTCTCGAAAGATCGTCGCGAAGGCCCGCCGCTTCGTCCAAACCGTTCTAAAAAACCCGGGGACGCCTGTCCCGTCTCCAAAGTGGTACACGTGGCTGGATGAGAAGGTTATGAGGCCCCTGGAGCGCCTGTTCACAAAGAATTACCAGGTCTTCAAGGGTAAATACCGGGTCCTAACGGAGAGATGCACGGGATGCGGACTCTGTGTCCGGGACTGCCCGGAGGGAAATATCACCTTCCAGGATGAAGGTATCGTTTTCGGCGATAGGTGTGATTCATGCCTGCGGTGCATCCACCACTGCCCCACCGAGGCGATTCAGCTTGGGGACAAAACCCTGAACACCTCGAGATACTGGCCGAAGGTGACAGAGGAACTTGAGATCATCGACCGCTCGGAAGCTACCTGAGGTTTTCCGGGTAGACCCGGATGGTATGTTCCGCGCGAAGGCGCTTCATGAGCTTGTCGAACAGGATCTTTTGTTGTCTCGCGGCAAGGAGTTCTTTGACTTTCTCGGTTTTCATTCCGGGATGGGCCTTCTTGTAGGCGGCGATCTCCTCCGGGGAAACAGCAACCTTTTTTGAGACGTGGTCCTGAAGGTAGGCCCTCAGGATGATGGTCTCCTCCTCGACCTTGTCCACGACGGGGTGCTTTTTCAGGACATCCAGCTTTTCGTAGCCTTCCTTCTTGGCCGCCTGGAGCAGGAGTGTCCGGTCGATGAAGTGCTGCAGCATCCTCTTTTCACCCTCCAGGGTCGTCGGATTATAGCGCGCGTTTCCTTTGAAAAGGGCGAGGTAAGCGTCAAAATCCTTCCGGGTCAGCTTTTTACCGTCAATCTCGGCGATGACGTGATCACCCGCCGCTATCGCGGGAGCCACCAGCAGCAGTCCCGCAAAGGCAAG
>CAZKUZ010000303.1:0-2810 GCA_964556045.1 uncultured Thermodesulfobacteriota bacterium
CATCGCGTCATATCCGCCACATCGCGCGCCTCCAGGGGCGCCATGCGGATCGCCACGTCGTTGTAGACCTCCACGCCCGTTCCTCCTATCCCCAATAAGACGACAGGGCCGAACTGGGCGTCATTCTTGGCCCCCATGATCAGTTCCACCCCCGTCACCGTCTCATCAACGAGGACACCTTCAAACCCCGCGAGACGGCTCAAACGGGTAAAGGCCTCGCGCAGCTCTCCTTCCGACGAAACCCCCGTCACAACCCCGCCCACATCCGACTTGTGAACGACCTCGGGAGAAACAACTTTTACGACAACGGGATATCCCACCTCCTCGGCAAAGGAACACGCCTCGTCTATGGAAGCCGTCCACTTAAAGCGAGGAACGGGCAACCCTGATGCCGAAAAGATCTCTTTCGCCTTCGGTTCGAGAACCCATCCCGTCGCTTTGGCTTCAAGGATAATCTTTTCCACCTTCTCCTCTAACATGACCGATACCTCCTCATGGCCTCCACCATGAAAACACCACCCTCAATAGAATGAGAAACAGGGATGCGATTCAACTCGAAACCCTCGATAAACATCCTGTATTTCTCCACATGGGGAATATAAGCCACAATCGGCTTTTGCGTGTTCAGATAGATCTGGCTCAGCCGGGCGCTGAGATCCGAGGACATTCCCGGGATGTACGGCAAAAGAAGAATCAGGATCACGTCAACCTCCGGCGAGCGGCTCAACACGTTGACGACCTGGACGAAATCTTCGTCCACCGCGCTCCCCGTGAGGTCCACGGGGTTACCAAAAGACGCGATCGCCTGGATGCTTCGATTGACCTTTCCCCGGAGTTCATTCTGAAGGGACTCCCCCAGGGAAGGCACCTCCAGCCCCTGCGCAAGGCAGGCATCCACCGCCATGGCCCCGTGCCCGCCGCTTCCTGTCACGATGCCAACTTTTCCCTTGATACTCCTATTGTAACAACCCAAAGATTCGCAAAAGGCGACAAACTCGAATTCATTTTTCGCCTCCACCACGCCGGCCTGTTCCAGGACCGAAGAAAAGATACGATAGTCTCCCGCGAGCGACGCGGTATGGCTCGATACGGCGCGGCTTCCCTCGGCGCTCTTCCCCGCCTTCATGACAATCACGGGCTTGGGGCACGCCTTCGCGGCCTGGGCGAAATAGCGTCCCTCGCCCGGGCTGAAACCTTCGATGTAGAAGGCAATGACGTTTGTCTGCTCATCCCGGGCCAGGTAATCAAGCAGGTGAATCTCACGAATCAGGGCCTTGTTGCCGATACTCACGCCGATCGACAAGCCTATCCCCTCATCCTGGAATTTGATCAGCTGGTCCACCAGGATCCCGCCGCTCTGGCTGACCACCGCCACACCCCCCGATTCGGGGCGCACCATCCGCTCCGGCGGCAGGAAGAAGGTATCCGCCCGCGAGGGATTGTAAATACCCAGGCAGTTCGGCCCCAGAAAGGGAAAATCCGCCTCCTTGGCGATCCTGGCCATCTCCTCCTGGAGATCCGCCCTCCCCACTTCCGCGAATCCGCCCGAAATCACCACGGCACTTTTCGTGCCCGCCTTGATGCAGTCCATGAGAGTCGCGGGAGTTTTATCCGCGCGCACGGCAACGATGGCGAGATCCACCTCTTCCGGTATCTCCCTGATGTTCTTAAAAACCTTCTCCCCCTGATAGGTCCCGCCCGAGGGATTGACCGGGTAGACCTTGACGGGAAATCGCAGGCGGTTCTTGTTCAGGATGACGTTGGCGGGATGCTGGTCGTTGTGCAGCGACATCCCGATGACCGCCATGGTCTTCGGATTGAACAGCGGTGAAAAATCCATAAATCTCCCTTCCCTGAAAATCTCTCTATCCCTAACAATCCCGGCGGTAGAAGTCAATCAGGTCACGTTGGCCCGGTCGGTTCCGTTCTCTGCGGGGATAAAGGACGACAGGCATTTTACTTTTTATCCCACCTATATTGACCTTCAACGACTTTTTGAGATAATTAAACCGTATGAATCATCAAAAGTTTTCAACACCATACATCCAGAAAACGGCCCAGATCTTTTCCGAAGCGGAAGAACTCACGGGGAACCATTTCAAGCTGTCAACAACGGACTGGAAACGCTTCAAATACGACGTCAAAACCCTGAAGGATCTGGATGCCAACGAAATTTCCAACGAGGCCTTTGCCACGCTCAGCAAATATACCTGCCAGAACGAGAGCTTCGACTTCGGACAACGCACCTTCTCTTTCTACAAAATCTGCCTTCAGGACCACAACATCCTCCGAGCCTTGAGGCGCGATCCCGACATCTCCTTCGAAGGTCTCCTGCTCTACATCGCCGTGCACGAACTGATTCATATCATCCGCTTTAACAAGTTCGTCACGCTCTTCGAATCGGATGAAACGACCAAAAAGGAGGAGGAACGGATCGTTCACGCCGCCACGTCGGAAATCTTACGGGCCTCCCAGCTCTTTAAAGACCACTTGGTCCTCGCCCGCTACGAGAAATACACGAACAAGATGTGAGGCCTCTCAAAGGAACCCATTCCATGCTCACCCTTACCTCCAATAACCCCGAAGAAACCAAGGCTATCGGCGAGACCCTGACCAAATCTGTTCGGACGGGACACAGCATCGGGCTGACCGGGGAACTGGGCGCGGGAAAGACCCAGTTCGTCAAGGGCCTCGCCAGGGGGCTGAAGATCGACGAAGACGAGGTGGTAAGCCCCAGTTTTGGATTGATAAATGAATACGAGGGTGATAAAAAACTTTATCATGTGGACCTTTACAGATTGGAATCCAAC
>CAZKUZ010000304.1:0-4188 GCA_964556045.1 uncultured Thermodesulfobacteriota bacterium
TTGATGATGTCGACACCCAACACTTGGGCGGCGGTGAGGAGGATTCTTTTGTGGCGGTTGAGGATGAGATCGATGGGGGTGCTCAGGAGGGAGAGGCGGCACTGTCCGTTCGGGAGGGTCTGGACCTTTATGAAATGCGGCCTTTCGTGAAGGGATACGCGGATGAGGGCGATGTCGTCCTGGTCGTGCTTCCACGATTCTTCCGGAAGAGAGGCCGGTAGTGTAGTGTATAGATGCGGCATTTCCAACTCCCCGTTTTTTCCCCGCATTGTCTAAAAACATGGAGCATTTAGCAAGTGCGGCTTTACGTGGCAAGAGGATTTTGTTAATAAGGTGGAGTGGACATGCATGCGGGAAAGAGGAATTCACGACTCGAAAGGCGGTGTAATGGGAAGGGGAAGGAATGAGCAAAAAGCGGAGTGAACATCAGGAAGAAAGGAAATCCGTCTCTTCCGGACATTCGGGAGAGGTGGACAGAAAACACCTGATGACCCTCTCCATCGCGGCCCTGGGGGTGGTCTTCGGCGATATCGGGACCAGCCCTCTGTATGCCATCCGGGAGTGTTTCTACGGGGATTTCGGAATCGCCGTGACGCCTGCCAACGTGCTGGGTGTTTTATCCCTGATTTTCTGGTCGCTTATTTTGGTGGTTTCGATCAAGTATCTCAGTTTCATCCTTCGGGCGGACAACAACGGGGAAGGGGGGATCATCGCCCTGACCTCTTTGATCCGCCCGCGCGGCCTGATGAAGATGGAGGGGAAGTGGATCCTCGTGGCGATCGGGGTTTTCGGCGCCTGCCTCCTCTATGGGGACGGGATGATTACGCCCGCCATTTCCGTGATGAGCGCTATTGAGGGGATGGGGGTCATCACGCACAAGCTGGATCCCTATATCCTGCCCGTGACAGTCCTGATCCTCGCGGGGCTCTTCATGCTGCAACCCCGGGGGACGGGGAGCGTGGGGGCCCTTTTCGGGCCGATTATTTTTGTCTGGTTTTGCACGCTGGGGGTGCTGGGTTTTGTCCAGGTCATTGAGAATCCTGCGATCTTTCACGCCCTGCTTCCCTGGCACGGGATCGATTTTCTCCTGCGGAACCACGTGCACGGCTTTCTTGTCCTGGGGGCGGTATTCCTGGTCGTGACGGGGGCGGAGGCCCTCTACGCCGACATGGGCCATTTCGGGAAGCGGCCCATCCGCCTGGTCTGGACGGTGCTGGTGCTTCCCGCGCTGCTGCTCAACTACTTCGGCCAGGGGGCGGTGCTGCTGGTAAATCCCCAGGCGGCCAACGATCCCTTCTACGCCATCGTTCCTTCCTGGGGAATGATTCCCATGGTTTTCCTGGCGACGGCCGCGACGATCATCGCCTCCCAGGCGGTGATCTCGGGTTCCTTTTCCCTCACGCGCCAGGCGGTCCAGCTCGGGTATCTGCCAAGGATCAAGATCGTGCACACCTCCGCCAAACAGATCGGTCAGATCTACGTGCCCCTCGTCAACTGGGTGCTGATGATCTGCACGATCAGCCTCGCGCTGGGATTCCACTCTTCCAGCAAGCTGGCGGCGGCCTACGGCGTGGCGGTGACTTCCACCATGCTGATTTCCACCATCCTCTTTTTCGTGGTGGCGAAGGAGAAGTGGAAGTGGTCTCCCGTGTGGATGACCGTTTTCCTGGGATTCTTCCTCGTGATCGACATCTCCTTCTTCGCGGCGAATATCAGCAAGATCTTTCACGGGGCGTGGTTCCCCCTCGTGATCGGCGGAATGGTATTCACCGTGATGATTACCTGGAAACAGGGCCGGGAGATGCTCTGGGCCCGGTTGAGGAGGAGAACCATGACCCTGGAGAAGTTCCTGGAGGCGATCTCCGCGGATCCT
This sequence comes from uncultured Thermodesulfobacteriota bacterium, assembly GCA_964556045.1. Classification (GTDB taxonomy): domain Bacteria; phylum Desulfobacterota; class S145-22; order S145-22; family S145-22; genus JAOZMY01. Next base: position 1,874 of record CAZKUZ010000304.1, read on the forward strand.
CCCCACAGGGTAGAGGGACAGGCGGTCTTCTTGACGGGAAATCCGGATATGGTGCCGGTAGCCCTGCTGCACAATCTCAAGCACAATAAGGTGATGCATAACAACATCGCCTTTCTCAACTTCCGGACCCGGGAGATCCCGCGGGTTCCCAACGACGAGAAGGTGGAAATCACGAAATTGGGAAGCGGTTTTTACAAGATCATCGCTTACTATGGTTTCATGGAGGACCCCAGGATCGAGCACATCTTCTCCCTGGCAAAGGGGAAGGGGCTCGATTTCGATCCGGACAAAATCAGTTACTTTCTCGGCCGCGAGAAACTGACCGTCAGCCGGAAACCGGGGATGTGGCGATGGCGGATCAAGCTGTTTTCGTTCATGTCCCGCAACGCCATGGAGGCATCCGACTTTTTCAAGATCCCGGGGTCGCAGATCATTGAATTGGGAGTTACCTTGGAGCTATGACGTAGACGTACCAGGGGGCGGCGTGAAAAATGGCGAAGATTAGCGTTCTGAAAGGCGGGAAACCGGTTTTTTCGTTACAGGTTAAAGACTCACTGACTCTCGGCCGCAGTCCCGATAACGATCTTCAGATCTTTGACGCGAAAGTGTCAAGATATCACTGCTTAATTGAAAAAGAAGAAAACGAGTTTATCGTTCGGGATCTGGACAGCAGTAACGGAACCTTCGTGAACGGGAAGCCCGTGTCCGTGAGGACGCTCTCGGATAATGATGAGATTCGTCTGGGAGCGACAATTTTACGTTTTGAACGTGTGCCTGAATCTGATCCGAAAGAGCTACAGTCTCTCGGTGGAAAAAGGGTTCAGACCGACATGACTGTCGTGGGCGGGTCTTTTCAGATGAGGGACCTGGCGGACATATATCGGGCGGATATCTCCCGCCGGGATTTCAGGAAAATCCTCGAAAAACTTTCCGCTCTCTTCGAAATCGGGAATATTATCAATATTCACAGGGATTCCGCCTCGTTATTGAACGCGATTCTTGAGCAGATAATAAAGGTTATCAAGGCGGACCGATATTTATTGTTGCTTCGGGACGAAAAGACGGATGCCCTGCGGTTAGCGGCTGCGTCCCCTTCCCTGAACGAGGACGAATTCCCGGGAATTTCTAAATCCATTCTGAGCACGGTTTTTCAAAAGGGTAATTCAGTTATTTCGTCGGACACCTTCCACGATGAAAGGTTCCGGCAGGCGCAGAGCATTATCATGAATGAGATCCATACGGTCATGTGCGTGCCGCTTCGAAGCCATGAAAGGATTCTGGGGGTCATCCATGTCGATTCCAAGGATCCTGACAACGTTTTTACGAAAGACGACCTTAAACTCTTGACGGCGATCGGAATCAATTCGGGAATCGCGATAGAAAATCTCAGGCTTTACGAGGACCTGAAAAAGCTCTTCAGATCGACAGTCAAGTCCCTGGTGACCGCCTTGGAGGCGAACGACCAGTACACGGGAGGGCATTCGGTGCGGGTTGCGGAATACGCGAAGAAACTGGCTGAATGTCTCCAGCTTCCCACCAAGGAGGTCGAAAGTATTGAACTCGCGGCCTATTTGCACGATATCGGGAAGATTGGTATCCCGAATGAGGTCTTGAATAAGCCGGGGACCTTCAGCACCCGTGAGTTCGTTTCCATGCAGCAGCACCCTGTCATCGGGTACGATATCTTGTCGAAGATCGAAGGGATGAAAGAAATTGCGCGGATGGTTCGTCATCACCATGAAAGATTCGACGGAACGGGATATCCGGACGGCCTGTCAGGAGCGGAAATTCCCCTTGGAAGCAGAATCATTGGGATAATGGATACGTTGGACGCCATGACAACGGACCGTCCATACCGAAAGAGGTTAAGCATAGAGGCGGCTTTCCAGGAGATCGCGCGGTTTGCCGGTGTCCAGTTCGATCCGGAGATCGTGGATGTTTTACAATCCTGCGTGGAAAAACGCTTCTTCGTTTAAAATGGCGCGGAAGAAGTGAAAGTCAAGATAGGTTTTATCAGTTCGTTCACGAATGAGCAGCGGATCATCAAGGAGGTGGCAAAAAAGTACGCCGATCAGGTGAGTATCTCCATCCGTTCCGGGATCTTAGAATCGGCGATTCCGGCGGCCGAGCAGTTTGAGAGGGAGGGAGTGGAGGTTGTCATTTCCCGGGGCGGGACCGCCTTGATGATCGAAAAGATGGTGGGAATCCCGGTGGTGACATCGCTCGATTCCTTGTCCGATATCCTTCAGGCCCTGATGCACGCGAAGCGACTGGGGAATTTCATCGGCATTACCACCCACAAGCCCATCATCGAA
>CAZKUZ010000305.1:0-2703 GCA_964556045.1 uncultured Thermodesulfobacteriota bacterium
TACCCGGCCCCCGAGGCCCCGAAGACCGTGAAGGCGGAAAAATTGGTGGCTGCCATCGTGGCAAGGAAAATGAGCGGACCCAGCTTTCGACCCGCGAGGAAATAGTCGGCCGCGCTTTCCGATTTACGCGACCCGGCAAGCCATCCGACAAGAACCACGCCCAGCGCGTACGCGACGAGAATCCCGATCCTTACACCCATATCATCCCTCCAAAAGAAAAGGGCCATCCCTCAAGCTGGGATGGCCCTTCCGGCCTGACATAGCTTGTTTTACTTCCCTCTTCTGGTTCGCCGCGTTATTACCAGATGACCCCTCGGTTTGTCAAGTCTCTACGCCCCTTGCGCCACATCCTTTCATCCGTTATAGGATCCTTATGAAAAAAGTCTTATTGTTCACCTCTTCCCTCCTCCTTCTGCTGGCTCTGTCCCCGGACATGGGGCACACCACGATCAGATACGCGCGAAAAACCGGGAAATCCTGTAAGTACTGTCACCTCAAGATTGGAGGGGGCGGCAGACTCACGCCGGAGGGGAGGCAATTCAGGGACGGCGGCTACAAGCTACCGGCCTCCCCGCCTTCCTCGATCCCCCTGCCACTCACCGCCGCCGCTATCGGCCTTGCTTTCCTCGCCGGTTTCGGGGGCCTTCTGATCGTAAAAAGACGGAAAAAAAGACCTTAACCCGGCCCTTTCAGACAACCAGGCGAAAGCCATTACACCAAAAAACCATGTAAAATCCCTGTAGTAACGCGAGGACGATCAGGACCAGATCACGCGCCCTCGGCTGGGACGTCACGCCTGCGAGAAAGATGTAGAGGGGAAATACGGGGAGGAGGTAGCGGGAGATGCTCTGCAAAAAGACGTATCCGCTCGAAAGGGGTATCAGAATCAACCCCATTCCCAGCAGCCAGTAAGCAAGCCCCACTTTCGGGAGGCTCGCCACGACGAGGAGCACCGACACGAGCGCGAATAGACCGTTGACCCGGAAATAGAAATCCCTCGCTGTCAATCCCTTGTAGAGGACATGAAGGGGGTTCGACAGGTGATATCCCCATCCCGCCGCCTGGACGTACGAATAGGCGAAAAAATCTCCCGTCAAATGGTAACAATACCACGAATACGCCAAGACCCCTGCGGGGAGAAAGCCAAGCCAGAGGAGGTTCAACAAGGATTTTCCTCCCCTCCTCTTTTGAAAGAACACAATACACAGTGGCAGCGCCGCGACAATCCCCAAAGAGCGGGTCAGGGAGAGGAAAAATCCGGCAATCCCCGCCGCCCACCAGATCTCCTTCTCGGCGTAATAAAAGGTCAATACCAATAAAAAGAGAAAAAGGGACTCGCTGAACGCGCCGGAAAGGATAAAGGCCGTCGGGAACAGATAGAGAAAAAGCACGGCATCAACCGCTGTTTTTTCATTGAATTTCAAGCGAACCAGCTTGTAGAAAACAAACGTGAGCGCCAGGAAAAAGAGGTTGGAAACGATAAGAGCGGAGATATAAACATCCCCGATCACGGTATTCAATCCCCGGATAACGAGGGGATAGAGCGGGAAAAACCCGTAATTAGCTTGGTTGAACGTGGAAGGTTGCGTGCTCTGGATCTTAGAATAACCGCGCATTGCGATATCAAGGTAGTAACCCGTGTCCCAAACACCCCAAATGTCCAGCCAGCGATGTTTGGAATACTGCCACACATAGTGATCTTTCCATAAAGGGGCAAGCAAGGTCTTCGACACAACCCCGATGAAGATCAGGGTTATTCTCGTGGCAAAAAAAAGGGAGAAAAAGTATAGGAATCTCCCTTCCTTTTTCTCCCCAAATTTATCGGTTTCGATTAACAAATCCCTTTCCTTATGCAGGCACCCCCTCCGCCGACCAGCCGCGCAGACGGTAATAGTCGGCCAGCATCCTTTCGAAGTCCTCCCGTTTCAGAACCTTCCCTTCCGGCCCGAGCGGTTCCTCGAAGAAGCGTTTCGGGAGGGTGTCGTCCGCCTTTGTGACGCCCTCACGCAGGTTGAACTTTCGCGTCAAATCAATAACATGGGAGGCCAGCCGTTTCAATCCCTCCTTGTCCAGGTCCAGGCCCGTCGTCAGCCGGATGATTTCCCCCAACTCGTCCCACATATACATATCCCTGTAGAAGCGGCAGACGATCAGGACATCGTGAAGCGTCAAACGTTCCTCGAAGTCCACGAAGACCTCCGCCTTCCCCTCGATCTGATCCTTGTCGATCATCCCGGAGAGTTCCGCCTTGTAGAAGGTGGCGCGCAGGTGGCATGCCCCGCGGCACGAGGTGGCATAGGCCAGCCCCATCCCCTTCAGCACCCGCGGTTCGTACCCGGCGGGCTCCATGCCCTTGACGTGGATGGCTACGTCCTCCATCCCCCACTCCTTCGCCGCGTGCCGGATACCCTCCGCCAGGACCTTCCCGACCCCCCGCTTGAAGACGATATCCATTAGCAGGCCGGCCGCCGCGTCCGGGTCCCCGTAAGGGATTTTCTCGGGAATCTTTCCCGTCTCCGAGGCCTCCATGGCGAAGGCGCAGAGGTTTCCCGCCGTGATGGTATCCATCCCCATCTGGTCGCAAATACTGTTCAGGTAGGCAATCTCGTTGAGATCGTGAATCATGCACAGCCCGCCGAAGGCGTAGATGGTCTCGTACTCCGGCCCCTCGATCTGCAGCCCCTTGTGGCGCCCCTCCTGAAC
>CAZKUZ010000306.1:0-4774 GCA_964556045.1 uncultured Thermodesulfobacteriota bacterium
TTTCCTCAGCGAGCTTGCGATGACGGAGCGGGCGCGGGAGCTGGGAGTAACGCTCCTGGAGCCGGTGGGGATCGCCTATCGAGAAACGGTGATGGGGGCCAGGGGCTTTTGGATCAGCCGCCGCATGGAGGAGGCGACGTCCCTTCACGCCTACATGATCGCCTTTCCGCCCGCGAGAGAAGTCATCGGGAAAGCGGCACGGGCTGTCGCGGGGATGCATGAAAACGGAATCGGCCACGCGGATCTCAATATCCAGAACATCATGATCGTTTCAAAAGAGAAAGGCCTGGAGGTTTCTATCATCGATTTCGACAAGGCGTTTCGAAGGGACTTCCTGCCCTCCAAGGAACGCATGCGCCAGCTCCGTCGGCTGGACCGCTCCCTTCTCAAGTGGCTTCCTGAAGGCTCGGCCTGGCGGAGGCCGGCAACGCGCCTCAGGTTCGCCGTCGTTTATTGCAGCGTGTTCCCCGGGATCCGTCCCTTGTTGAAGGAGTATATCGAGGGGTTCGATAGGTATGAACGAAGATACCGCCTGGGATGGTCCCTTCAGCGGCTTTCAGGGGGGACTAAGCGGTCCTTTTGAGGAGGGTGTCTATCCAGGGCCGGATCGTCTCCACCAGGATCTTTTCCTTTCCGAACCAGAAATGATCAATGCCGGGAATGACCTTCAGGGTGACGTCTCCCTTCAGGTGATTCACCAGTTTTTCCAGATATTCGATACGGCAGAAGAGGTCGCGATCTCCCGTGACGATGAGGGTTGGACGGGTCTTGAAACGATTTGCCTCGAATACGCTCATGGAAACGGGCGGGGAAACCATGATGATCCCCTTGACGGAATTCGGCAGCGTGTCCAGTAGGTGAATGACGTAAGCGCCGAAAGAGTAGCCGACCAGCAGGCACGGGAGGGAGGCATGTCCGGCATCCGAGAGGAACTGGACGGCCCCTTTGAGATCGTGGGTTTCACCGATTCCTTCCTCGAAGCTGCCCTCGCTGCCACCGACCCCGCGGAAGTTGAAGCGAAAGGAGAGAAGGCCGTCTTCGGGAAAGGCGCGCCAGAGGGCCTCGACGACGTTGTTGTCTTTGTTCCCGCCGTAGAGGGGATGGGGGTGAGCGATGATCGCGGTTCCCCGGGGGGGACCATCCGGAGGGTGCATGTCTCCCGACAGGGTCAAGCCGTCGGTGCTTTTGAAAAGGACCTTTTCCGCGTGTGCCTGGGTTTTGCTCATGGAATCCGATTCCTCAAAATGTTTTTCCTAACGCCGCTGCCTGATTGAACGGGTGCGGCCAATTTACCAGAAATCTGTTATTTCTCCAAGGAGAACGTTTCGCCCGGCCTGAGGGGGACAATGTGGATGGGGGGAGCGACATCCTTTTTTATCCTTTCCAGGAGCTGGATGGGGAGGGATAGGGGCTCGTCGGAGATTTGGTAGGTGCCCCAGTGACAAGGGATCATGGTAGAGGCCTTTAGGTCGATGGCGGCTTTGACAGCCTCGTACGGGGAAAGGTGAACGGGCTTCATGAGCCACCGCGGGGCAAAGGCCCCGATAGGAAGGATGGCCGCGTCGATCTTGAAACGGGTGCCGAGTTCCTTAAACCCTGAGAAATAGCCGGAATCTCCACCGAAATAGATGCTGCCGGCTGGGCTTTCGAGGAGGAATCCACCCCAAAGGGTGAGATTCGTGTCCCAGAGGGTCCGGCGTGACCAGTGCTGGGTGGGGAGAAAGGTGATTTTGAGGGATTCGTAGGTGGTCTGATCAAACCAGTCGAGACAGATAGGGGGTCCCGCGTTTCTGCCGTGGAAATAGCGCTTGAATCCCAGGGGCGTGATGTAGAGCTTTCGCCTGAAGAGACGCGCGGCACGCAGGCTGAAGTGGTCGTAATGGTTGTGGGAGATGAGAACGATATGCGTGATCTCCTTGAGGACCTGGCGGGACAGCGGAAGGCGGGTCTTGCGTTTCAGGTAGGGGGAGAGATTGGACAGAACCGGGTCGGTGATGAGAACGATCCCGTCCATTTGGATGAGGATGGTGGCGTGGCCCAGATAAGTAACCGTCGCGTTCCCGCTGAAAATCTTTTGAAGATTTGCCTGGGTGACAGGGGGCGGCTTGCCCTTGGGAAGGTGCCGATACGCCCCCTTCTCGAGCTTCCATCGGATAACCTTGGCGAGGGTTCTTGGGTCGAGGGGTTGCCATGGGTTCCTGAATCTCCCGCCGATCCCGTGGTGAAGTTTTCGTCGGCACATTTCTTCCAAGGTGAGCCCTTCCGGCGATGGGAGCGTGTGTCGAAGAACCCTTTTTTTCCTCATTGCGATTTTCATTCAGAGATTCCCTTCACGCGGGTGGTGTGTTTACAAACCTTTAGGTAGGGGCAGTAGGAACAGAAGGATAGGTCATAAGGGGCCATGGACTCGTTGAACCGCATGTGTTCGACGAGGTAGAGGATCAGCGCGGCGATCTCGTCCATGGACAGGGAATCTTCTTGGAAGGTCTCCGACGCGATGTTTCCGTCTGCGGTCCCGAGCAGGTAGAGGGTGGCTTCGCAATGCCCTTGGGAGTGGTAAGGAACGGTTTTCTTGAAAAGGTAGAGATATAGGGGGAGTTGGATGGAGCGGAGATATCGTTTCAGGGTCGGAAGGGCGTTGAGAGAGTAGTCTGAAAAATCAAAGGATTTGAGGAATTCAGAGAGATTTTTTGCTGGAGCCTTCGTGGATGTGCCCGTTTTATAATCGATGATCCGCCATCTGGGGGAGGCGTCGGCCGTTTCAATAATTTCGTCGATCCGGTCCACCTTTCCGTAGAGGTGGTATCCCCCGAGGCGCGTCTCGAGGGGCTTTTCGACGCCCACGATCCTGAGGCTGTGATATCGGGCCAGGTCTCTCTCGGAATAGGAAAAAAAGGTGTTCAGCCTGAAGGTGGTCAGGTGGATCAAGAGCTTGGCCCTGAGGGGAGAGAGGGAGGAAAAATCCCGATTTATGTAGGGTGTGACCTTTTCGAGGGCGGCAGTTCGTATCTTTTTGAGGGCTTCCTGGGTCAGGGGGATCCCGAGGGATTCCGAAAAGGATTCCTGAAGGATTTGATGGACCATCTTCCCCACATCGGGGGCCGACTGGCTTACCTCGATGGTGCTCTCCTCCGCCATATTCAGGATCCTTTTCAAGTAGAAACGGTGGGGACAGGTGAGGTATTCATCCAGAAGGGTGGGGGAAATCGACCCCGATAGATATTTTTCCAACTTTGCCCCGTAGAACGCGGGCCGTTTTGATGGCGGCTTGGTGAGTGTTGGAATTTCAAAGGTGGCGGATTCGATGAGCGAGGCCTCCAGGCCTTTGATGGTTGCCTGGCGATTTTCGGTCCCCAGCTTGAGTTCCTTTTCGAGCAAGAGCTGTTCCGCGAAGCGGCTCCGAATGCGTTTCTCCTCCCCGGAGACTCCATTCTGGTAGAAGATGTGAACATCCCCCGAGCTGTCCACGAGGCGGAAAAAGGTATATTGGAAGAGGGATTCACGCATCTTTAACGAGGGCAGACCCACTAAGGGATTTAGGGAAGGCGGAAAGAGGGGATCGAGCTTGATGCCCTGGGGAAGGATCCCTTCATTGGCATCGAGAACAAGGAGGTGGGAGAAGCTCAGAAGGCGGGATTCGAGCATCCCCATGATTTGGATTCCCTCCAGGGGATTCCCCTCAAACGGGATGTGGAGAGGGCGCACGAGGTGCTTGATAATCCTGCTGAGAACCTTTGGGGAGGAGAGATCGCGGCGAGAGGATCGGGCGAGGCTGAAGTTTGGAAGGATTTTATCGAGGAGATTTTGAACCATTTGCCGTTCCAGCTCTTCATTCTCTTGGGACAGGCCGTCTCGCAGGGCCCGAATCATCCGCGTGAGAACTTTGCCGGCTTCCTCCAGGGTTTTTGCCGAGGTAAAGGGGATGAGGAGGTTGTCATTCATCCATTTGCAAAGCAGGAGGTCGTTTTCGGGAAGCTCCGTTGATTTTTCAAGGTCGTCGAGCCGCACGAAGGAGAGATTTCTCGAGATGATCGTCTGCTGGAGTTTCATCGCCGTCCTTTCGAAGGGGACACCGTTGACTCTGAGGGACTGGATGAAAGGATGGGCAAGGAATTTGAGAAGGGAGGCGTGGTAAAACCCCCGTTTTTCGTGCCGCGTTAAAACCAATTCCGTCAGGGTGTCGAGTAGGCGATAGAAAACGCTTCTCTCGAAGGGAAAGCCCAGGGTGACGTTCCTGGGGGTATCGATGGGTTCCAAGGCGTAAAGGACGGGGAAGAGGCTCTGGCTGTCCGGCAGAATGATTCCCACGTGGAGGGGGGACGTAACGGATCCGGTAGCCCTTAGAACTTGGTTCATGACCTTTAGGACCTGTTGCGCCTCGGCGTGGGTGTCGAAGGATTCATAGAAATGGATGTCAGGTGTCTTCGCGGGGGAGGTGTCGTTCTCGACGCTCACGGGTTTGACGCCCCAAAACGATCCGTCCATCCAGGTGTCGTAAAGACGATAGGGGTTGGTGACGGGGTGACGTCCCCTCAGGTCGGCGTGGAAGAGGACCGCGGTCTTGCGGTGTTTGAAGAGATAGAGGAAAACCGTCTTTTGAGCTTCCGTCAACAGGGAAAACCCGGCCAGGACAAAGGAGCCGGAAAGCTCATCCTTGCGGGCGGCCAGGCGTCGATAGATGTCCCCTCGATAGGTCAGGTTCTTCTCATCCATGATCCGGCGATAAGCCGCGTAGAGGGTATCGAGGCTGAGCAGGATCTCGCGCGCCTCTTGG
>CAZKUZ010000307.1:0-2318 GCA_964556045.1 uncultured Thermodesulfobacteriota bacterium
GCTCCCCCACATCGGGTCCGCCACCCGGGAGGCGCGGTTCAAGATGGCCCAGATCCTCCACGACGCCATCATGGACTTCTTCACCGGCCGGACGCCCAAAACCCTCGTCCCGGAATGGAGAAAACACATAGCCGCCAAGTGAAAAGCGGCTGATTCACACCTTCAATTTCCATCGCCGTACCGATTAAAGTCCAACGGCAACACACCCCCTTTTCTCAAAAGGTTGACCGCCTCCCTCGCCGTGAAGAATCTTGCCCGACTTGCCCCGCAGTCTTGGAAGGTTACAAGGATGAAATTTCCACCCCGTCAATTTTTCCGGTCGACCGATATTAGTTAAGGAAGAGAGCGTATTTGAAAATCACCTTCGACCCCCTTTCCAAGATCGCCCCGTCCTTGAAGGGTATCAAGAATTCGTCGCATGCGCGTTCGCTCGTCGAACAATCGAAATCCGAAAGCGTTCCCGGACAATCAACCTTACAAAACGGCCGGGTTCTCTGGATAAAAAAGTGCAACATCTTTTTCCCGTTGACCTTCTCCACTCTACCCCATACCTTGTTGATGACCATCGTTCCCGACACCTTGCAGTCGCCACAAACAAACAAAAAATCGATAGACTGCAAGGGGCCTATAGGATGGGGCACCAAATCCTTCGGGGGGATTTCGTCTTTTCCAACCTCGTAGTCCCCGATGATCTTCCCACCCGAGATGTGGAATGGAACCCGGCACGTAGACACCTTCGAAGCTCCGCAATTCGGGAAAAGCTTCCAAAAGTACATAACTTGCAAAAAACAGGTTGTCGTTTTCCGCCCGGGATAGGCGATGGTCGAAAAATTGATCACAGCAAACAAAACAGCCGCCCAATACATCGTTTTTCTCATGCTGCATCCCTCCTTAACGCTCGACCAGTTCCACACGCCTGTTTTTCGCGCATCCCTCTTCCGTCCTGTTCGAGGCGACGGGTGCGAGCGGTCCCACGCCATAAGGAGTGAGTCTCTGGGGTGCAATACGATACCTATCCACCAGCGCACGAACCACGGATTCCGCCCGCGCCTTGGAAAGCTTCATGTTGTAAGCGAACTTCCCCACGTTATCGGTATGTCCAACAACATAGAGTTTCAGGGCCGGGTTCTGCCGAAGGAGTTTCCCGATTTCATTGAGAGCCACGTCCGATTCCGGCTTAATTTCGGTTTTATTGAAATCGAAATAGATTCCGTAAACCGATGCATGACCCGTCATTTGAATTTCAGTCATAAGGCTCTTGGCATCCGCGACAATCTCCTGGGACATCACTGTCTTCTCTACGATGGTCAGCTCATAGTGCTCGCCGTCGTTGCTTGAATCGACGATCACCCAATAGATCTTCCCCGACTTTTCCAGTTTCAAATAGGCCTCGTTTTTCCCTTCTTTCACCACAATGCCCCCGATTTTCTTGATGGCATTGGAAAAATTCCTCACGATCTTAAGGTCGCCGGGAGATTTGAATCCCTCTTTGAGCCAGTAATCGGCCGTGTAAACCTTCCCTTCAACCTCTATCTCTTCTCCCTTCTCATCCACAAAATCCACTTTGTCGAATTCCTTTATCTCGCACCCTTTGAGACAGAAGTTCGGCATCCTCGTAAACATGGGATGGTCCTTGCAATTCGCCGCGTCTTTCTGTGAATAGGCGACACCAACGAGCAAAAAAACAAAACACCCTACAAGTAAAAAATATCTTTTCATGATCCTCCCCCCTACGGTTATTTTTTAAGGCCCCTCTCCCTTGACATGGCAAACGAAACCCAAGAGGGACTCCTCCCCTTCCAACAAAGTTGTGAGCTTTTTCCCAGAATCGCAAAAAACAGAATTAATTCTTTCGGCAGGAAGCACAACACGGCCTTCCTATTTTACGGAATTCGAAATTCCTTCCCTTCCCCCTCGGATTAACAATAAATCACAGGGATAAGTAAGGCACTCCATATTTGGATATCACATTTCTTCAATACGAACAAGGAAACGATAAAATTCAATTCCGACACCCGGCTTGATCTTGGAACGTTTGGGGCCTCCCTGCGCTTTCATTCATGCCGTGTTCACCCATTTCCTGTTTCGGACACGCCTTCCCGGAAGGAAGGATAAAAATGATACTTCTCTCTCTGCCCTTGCTTTTCTCCCAAAAAGGTGTATCATCCAGGCCCCTGACCTTAAAATCAACCAAAAAGGACCTATTAAATGAATTCCAACAAGACAACCAATGACAATCTACGCAATATCGCCATCATCGCCCACGTGGACCATGGAAAGACAACCCTGGTGGACGCCATGTTCCGCCAGAGCGGCCT
>CAZKUZ010000308.1:0-1703 GCA_964556045.1 uncultured Thermodesulfobacteriota bacterium
GGGCTCTGGACGGCGGGTGCCGGATTCCAGGCGGGCGTGGAACGGTTCGGGGCCATGGCGGTTCCCGTGGGTCCCGGGAATATCGATATCCAGATCCAGATGCTCGTCGATCTGAAAACGACGGTACTGTGCTGCACGGCCTCCATGGCCCTCCTGTTGGCGGAAGAGATCGAGAGACGTAAATTGCAGAGCGAGATCGCCCTGGAGAAGGTCATCTTCGGGGCGGAGCGGAGCAGCGACGCCATGCGGAAGCGCATCCGCAAGATGCTGGGGGTCGAGCATACCTTCGACATCCCCGGACTGACGGAGCTGTACGGCCCGGGAACGGGGCTCGACTGCCCCAAGCACGAGGGGATTCACTACTGGGCGGACTACTACATCCTGGAGATCATCGACCCGGAGACCCTCCAGCCCGTTCCGGAAGGCGAGGTCGGAGAGATGGTGGTGACGACCCTGAAGAAAGAGGCGGCGCCCCTGGTCCGGTATCGGACGCGGGATCTGACGCGGCTTATACCGGAGCCCTGTTCGTGCGGGAATGTCTTCCCGATGCACGATCGCATCATGGGGCGCAGCGATGACATGTTCATCTTCCGGGCCGTGAACATCTATCCCGGCCAGATCGATCATATTCTCTCCTACACGAAGGGGGTCGGGAGCGAATACCAGGTGATTCTCGACAGGAAGGAAGACGGGAAAGACTACATGACCGTTCGGGTCGAGAGGGATCCCGAGGAAAGCCCCGACAGGGACAAGGAGCTGGTGGCGAAGATCAAGGATCGGATCAAGAAGGAAATCCTGGTGAGCGCGGCGGTGGAAATCGTCGATTACGGAACGTTACCCAGGACGGAAAGAAAGAGCAAGCGTGTGTTCGACAACAGAGACAAGAACTGATGGAGAAGGGAGCTGTAATGATTGATTATGAGTATCTGAAACCGAAAAGTCTGGAAGAGGTTTTTTCCCTCCTGAAGTCCTACGGAGAAAAGGCCGTCCTCATCGCGGGGGGAACGGACGTGATGGTGAACATCCGGAACAAGAAGCTCGCTCCGGAAGCGCTCATTTCACTCCGCGGTCTCGAGGACCTTGCCTACGTGAAGAAGGAGGAGGACGCCTATCGCATCGGCGCGCTGACGACCCACCGGATGCTGGAGACCAGCCCGCTGGTCCAGAAGGAACTCTCCGCCCTTTACGACGGGGCGTCACAGGTCGGTTCCGTGCAGATCCGGAACGTGGCCACGGTGGGGGGAAATATCTGCAACGCCGCGCCTTCCGCGGACACGGCGAGTCCCCTGCTGGCACTGGACGCGGTGGCGGTCCTGCGGGGACCCGGTGGAAGCCGGAAGGTCCCGCTGACGGAGTTCTTCACCGGCCCCTCCCAGACGGTTCGGGCGGACGACGAGGTCCTGGTCGAATTCGAAATCCCCTCCGAGATGGAGCGGTTTGGAAGCGCTTATCACAAGCATTCGCGCCGCAAGGCGATGGATCTTCCCATTCTGGGCGTGGCGGTTTCCCTGAAGGTCGATGGGGACACCATCCAGGACGCCCGTGTCGCCCTGAGCGTCGCGGCCCCCACGCCGATACGGGCGCAGGAGGCGGAGGCCTACCTGAAGGGGAAAGTAATAAATAATGATATCCTCGCCGAGGCGGGGAAGATCGCGGCGAGTGAGGCCTCCCCGAGGGACAGCCTCAGGGGGAAGGCGTGGTAC
>CAZKUZ010000309.1:0-1568 GCA_964556045.1 uncultured Thermodesulfobacteriota bacterium
ACCCAGGGATCGATCTTCTGGCGCTGAAAAAGCAAGTGATACCACGCGAGGGTTTCCCCCACCAGTCTGAGAATGTTGATTATCCGATCGTTGATCACCAGCTTGGGATGAATCGCCCGCAGGACACCCAGCTCATCCATCCGTTTCAGGACAGCCACGGGATCCTCTTCCTCGAAGATCAACACCAGCTCATTGAAGATGCGTTTCCCGGACAACAGGTCGAGAAAGCCGCTCTGAACAGCGTGTTTCATCAGGTTCAAGGTGTGTTTCCCGAGGCGGAAACCGAAGCGTTGCTCGAAACGGATGGCTCGAAGGATACGCGTCGGATCCTCCACGAAACTCAGGTTGTTCAGGACCCGTATCCGTTTCTCCCTCAGGTCCTCCTGGGCCCCGAAGAAATCGATGAGCTGGCCGAAAGAACCGGGATTCAGATGAACCGCCAGGGTATTGATGGTGAAATCCCTTCGAAAAAGGTCCAGCTTGAGGGAACTGTGCGTCACCGTGGGAAGGGCGGCCGGCCGGTCATAGTACTCGAGCCGCGCGGAGGCGATATCCACCTGAAACCCCTCCGGAAGTTTCAGGTTCGCCGTTTTGAACTTCCTGTGTTTTTTACTCACCCCGTTGGTGAGGACGGCGAGTCTCTCCGTGAACGCCACCGCGTCTCCCTCCACCACGATATCGATATCGAAAGTCTCCCGCCGAAGGAGGAGGTCCCGAACAAACCCGCCGACGCCATAGACCTGGATCCCCATCTCATCCCCGATTTCCCCCGCTTTCTTCAAGAACTCGTAGACATGGGCGGGAAGCCGCTCCTCCATCAGTTTTCGTATCTGCTTCTGGCGGGTGGGCTGGGACAAGGTGGGCAGGGCCCCCTCTTTGACCTTTTCCCCCACCCTTTCCCTGAAGATGCGCATGACGTCGGTCCGGGTAATAATCCCTCTTGGCTTTCCCCCCTCGACGACGGGGAGGAGACGCTGATTCTCGCCGATAATCAGCCTTTGAACCTTCTCGAACGGGTCCTTGGGACCGACGGAATAAAACTCCGTCGTCATCAACTGGGACACCTCGTTCCTCTCGAGACCATGATAAATGGCCTTTTCAACCGTTTGGCGGGTCAGGATACCCACGATCTTCTCTTTCTCATCCACCACGACGAGGCCGTTGATGTTGTAGCGCGTCATGAGGGTCTGGGCGTCCTTGATGAGGGCCTTTTCGTGGATAAGAATCGGGGGAGACGACATGACCGTCTCGGCCATCAACTCCGGTGGAATCACTTCGTATAGAACCTTCAGGAGGGCCTCTTTGGCCTCCGCCAGGGTCATCCCTTTCAAGGTCGCCGAGGCGGCGGAAGGATGCCCTCCCCCCCCGAAATGGCGCGCGATGTCGCCCACGTGGACATGCTCCAACCGGCTGCGCGCCACGAGGTAGACCCGGTCCTCCATGGATATAAGGACGAACAGGACATTGTAGTTCTCCAGGTCCCTCAACTTGTGAACCACGACGGCCATGTCCCCCACGTACTGATCCGAAGAGGCCGTCGCGATATAAACATCCGTTCCGTGAATCCG
>CAZKUZ010000310.1:0-8455 GCA_964556045.1 uncultured Thermodesulfobacteriota bacterium
GGCCGTGCAGCACAGTACCGTCGTTTTCAGATCGACGAGCATCTGGATCTGGATATCGATATTCCCGGGACCCACGGGAACCGCCATGGCCCCGAACCGTTCCACGCCCGCCTGGAATCCGGCACCCGCCGTCCAGAGCCCGTAGCCGACGGCGATCTGAACGCGGTCTTCTGTCGTACATCCGGCGATTTCGAAACAGCGTGCGAACATGTTGGCCCAGTCGTCGATATCCTTCTGGGTGTAGCTCAAGACCTTCCGCTTTCCCGTCGTGCCGGAGGAGGCGTGAATCCGCACGATCCGATCGAACGGCACCGATCGCAAAGGAAAGGGATACCCGGCCCTCAGATCATCCGTCACCGTGAAGGGCAGTTTCGTGATGTCTTCCAGGGTCTGAATATCCGAAGGCTTCACGCCGTGTTCGTCAAAGCGTTTCCGGTAGAATTCCGAGTTTTCATACACGTGCTGAACCGTCCATTTGAGCCCCTCAAGTTGAACCCGGCGAATCTCGTCGATCGACTTGTAGGGCGGGAAAAATGAGCTTCCCATCACACCCTCCTTTCGCAATTGTTCACTTTTATCTCAAGGTCTTACGACACTTATATACAATCTACTTTAATCCCCATTAAACATTCGGCACACAGGACCGAATCGCCTCATCCGCGTGATCTTCGAACTTCTTGAAGTTTTCCTTGAACCTTCCCGCCAATTCTCTCGCCTTTTCATCGTAGGCATCGGGATCCTCCCACGTCTTCTTGGGATCCAGGATCTCGTCGGGAACGCCCTCACAGCGGACCGGCACGTCCAGCTTGAAGATCGGGTCGTGACGCGTTTCCACGTCCGCCAGGGAGCCGTTCAGGGCCGCCTTCACCATGGCCCGCGTGTAGGGCAGATGAATCCGTTTCCCCACGCCATAGGGTCCGCCGCTCCACCCCGTGTTGATAAGCCAGCAGTTGACCTTGTGGGTCTTGATCTTCTCGCCGAGCAACCGGGCGTAGACCGTGGGGTGCAACGCCATGAAGGGGGCGCCGAAGCAGGCGCTGAACGTGGCCTGGGGCTCGGTGATGCCCCGTTCCGTCCCCGCCACCTTGGCGGTATACCCCGAGAGGAAGTGGAACATGGCTTGTTCCGGTGTCAACTTGGACACGGGGGGCAACACACCGAAGGCATCCGCCGTGAGCATGATGATGTTTTTCGGATGCCCGCCGATCCCCTCCCGGATGGCATTGGGGATATGGGGAATGGGATAGGCCGCGCGCGTGTTTTCCGTCAGCGAGGCGTCGTCCAGGTCGATCCTGCGGGTATTGATGTCGAAGGCCACGTTCTCCAGGATGGTTCCGAACTTCCTCGTGCACTCGTAAATCTCCGGTTCATGCTCTTTCGACAGGCGGATCACCTTGGCGTAGCAGCCGCCCTCGAAGTTGAACACCCCATCCTCGCCCCAGCCGTGCTCGTCGTCCCCGATGAGCCGACGTTCCGGGTCCGCCGACAGGGTCGTTTTTCCCGTTCCGGAAAGGCCGAAAAAGATGGCCACGTCACCCTCAGGCCCCACGTTGGCCGAACAGTGCATGGAAAGGATCTTCTCCTGGGGAAGGAGGAAGTTCAAGATGGTGAAAACGGATTTTTTGATCTCTCCGGCGTAACTCGTTCCGCCCACCAGGATCATCTTCTTCCCGAAATTCACGAGGATGAAGGCCTCCGAATTCGTCCCGTCCAGCTCGGGAACGGCCCGGAAGTTGGGCGCGTTGATGACGAGAAACTCCGGCTCGTGGGACATCAACCGGCTGCGGTCCTTGATCTGGACGAACATGTTTCGGGAGAAGAGGTTGTGCCAGGCCGTCTCCGTGATAACGCGGATGGGAACCCGGTGATCGGGGTGCGCCCCCGCGTAGCAATCCTGAACGAAGATATCCTTGCCCTGGAGGTAGGCCTGGAGGCGGTAGAGGAGCAGATCGAATTTCCGCGGATCAAAGGGACGGTTCACATCTCCCCACCAGATCTTTTTTTCGCTGGTGGGCTCCTTGACGATGAACTTGTCGTCCGGCGAGCGCCCCGTGTAGTGCCCCGTCCGCACCACCACGGGACCGAGATGAACGATCATCCCCTCCCTTCGGCGAACGATCTCCTCGTAGAGCGCGGGCGTGGAAAGATTCCAGTGGATATGGCTCACATTCTTGAAGCCGTAAGACTCGAGATCTTTTCTTATCTTGGATTCCATGGATCACCCCTGTTTGTGAATTAAAACACTATTTATTTTTTACCAATACCCCTGTAAAGTGTCAAGGTTTTCGGGGCCTCATCAACCCGCTCCTCCCGGCCTTCGCGTTGTAGAGAACGCCCCCCTTCTGAACGTCATAGACCCCGGAGATGGTGATTCTCAGGCGCAGGATGGAGGTAAACGAGAGGAACCCATAGGTCCACAAAGGATCGGGAAGGGATGACCCCCTTTCCCGGAGGATGCGGCGCAGGTCCAGAAGGGCCTTCGCGATTTCCTCCATGGGCCGATCACTCATCATTCCTCCCACGGGCAAGGGCCAACGATAGAGGGTTTTCCCCCTTGACCGGACGACGACACCGCCTCCCATCTCGACCGCCTCATTGGCGGCGATTGCCATCTCGCCGTCGTCGGCGCCCATGACCAGCAGGTTGTGTGTCTCGTGGGCGACGGTGGAAGCGATTTGCGTCTCTCCGTCCAGGCCGAAACCGTGGACATACCCTATCCCCATCCCCTTATCAGGTCCTCCCCGGTGGATCAGGGCGACCTTCATGACATCCTCGCCGGGATCCGCCGTCCCATCCGGTCTCCCCGGCGGTTTCCACGAATAGAGACCCGTGACGGTGTGATTGACGATATCGATGACGGGGATACCGTCCGGGAATCCCTTGGGATACCGGGCCTCAAAATCTTCCGGCCCGAGCGGGGGAACCTCAAAAGGGCGACTCGAGGGGATCTTATCCAGCATTTTCTCCGTCGCGATATACGTCTCTTCCCCGGGATCCACGCGCCTTCCGCCCACCCAGACATCGAGGGGGGTGGGATGACGGACGTCCTCCAGGACATTGAAATCGGCCAGGCGCCCCGGGGCGATGCCACCCAGATGGGCCTCCAGACCGAAATAGACGGCGGGATTCAGGGTCACCATCCGAATCACGGAGACGGGATCCGCCCCGTACCTGATCGCCTCCTCAAGGACATGGTTCATATATCCCTTCTCGACGATCTCGTCCGCGAACAATCCATCCGGGGTCAGCATGACCCTCGGGTGGTACCGTTTGAAAAAGGGATGGAGACGCTCGAACTCCCTGCGGATCGATCCCTGGCGGATCATGACATACAGGCCCATCCGGAGCCTCTCCTCCACGTCCTCCGGGGTTATGGCCTCGTGGCAAGAGGTGATGCCCGAAGCCACGAGGGCGCCGAGCTTCCTCCCTTTCGCCCCGACCGTGTGTCCCTCGAGCCTTCCCGTCGCCCTGCGCACGGTATGGAGCTTTTTGAGGGTCGTCCCGTCTTCCCGAACAACCTTGACCCAGGGAGTGAGCTCGCTCCCGCTTCGTATAATCTCTCCCAGCTTCAAGAGCCTCCGCACCCTCGGCAGATCGTAGAGATCCTCCCCTTCGACCGGGTATGGAGGCGAGGCCAGCGGAACGCCGCTCAAAAAACGAACGGGAAAGGCCTTGGACAGCTCGAGGACCCTGATGAATCCGTCCATCCCGAGACCGTTGGCCATGTCGTGGGAATCGGAAAAGAGGGCCGTCGTGCCCGTGGCCACCACCGAGCGGACAAACTCCCAGGGGGTGTAGAAGAGGTCCGTGTGCGCGTGGGGATCGAAATAGCCCGGAACGATGGTCTTCCCTTTCAGGTCATAGACTTCCGTCCTCTCCCCGACGGGGGGGCGATTCGTCCGGTCCTGAACGAACGCGATACGGTCCCCGGAAAGGGCCACATCCTGGGAAAGGATCTCTCCGGTGAAGACGTTCAGCACCTTCCCGTTGACAAACAGCTTGTCCGGCGGTTCCTCCCCCAGCGCAACGCGCAGGCGTTTCTTGTAATCGGAAAATTTCTCGGTATCCCACCTATTCAACGATGATCCCCCCGCGGTCGCCACCCTTCGTGACGCCCGCCTCTCTGACGAAGAAGTAACAGGTAACCCCGATGACCGAGGCGATGAAACAGAGCCGAAATCCCCAGGAAAAGGCCTGGGGGGTCAGAACCGTGGTGCCGGAAAGGCGCTTGATGAACGCCCCGATACCGTGCTGGAAAGTGGCCGCTCCCATCATTGTGAAGAAGTTGACCCCCGTCATGGCGAGACCGGAGATCCGCCTGGGGAGCAGCTCCTTGATATTGGCGTACATGATGCCCCCCGAGGAGGTGAAAAAGCCCATCCCCGCGAAAGAGACCAGCAACACCCAGTCCGGAACGGAGCGGGCCGCGACGCAGAGGGGAAGCATCATAAGGCTGTAGCCCATCATGCCGAACAGGACGACGCGCTGGCGGCTCTTCAGGATCTTGTCGGATATATAGCCGATAATGGGACCTCCCAGGATAAAACCGAGGGGAAAGGCCAAGAGGTAATCCCCCGACTTGATCAGGGAAAACTGGTGGATCTTTCTCAGAAAGGGCCCCGCCCACAACCCCGAAATGGCCACATAGGTGCCGTACCGCACGAAGGTGGTGGCCGAGATCAGCCAGAAACTCGGGTGCTTGAATACGAGGAGGAAGTCCCGCATGGAGGCGGCCTCCTCGGTTATTCCCTTATGGGCGGTCGCGTCCCCGGGTCGTGATTTCTCCGGGGCCTCGCGCACCTTCAAGACGATCCAGACGACGATGGCGAGGTGACAGGCGGCCATCCCGTAAAAGGCGGCGCGCCACCCTACCCTGGCCACCACCTCCGCCAACGGGGCCGTGGCCGCGATGACCCCGAGGGTGCCCACGGAAAGGATCACCCCAGAGGCGGTGCCAAAGGCGTTTTCGGGATACCAGTTGACGAGGAGCTTCAAGGTCCCCATGAGTCCGCAGGCCATGCCGATTCCGATAAGGGCCCTTCCCGCCAGGGCCATGCCGAGGTTCCGCGCGCTGGCGAAGAGGACGGCACCGGCGAACCCGATCAAGGCCAACAGCACCAGGATTCTCTTGGCCCCGAAAAGGTCCATCGCCGCCCCCATCGGGAGCTGAACCAGGGCGAAGGCGTAAAAGAAGATGGAACTCAACAGCCCCAGGGTCTGCGCGTTCAACCGGAGATCGCGCATCAGGTCGATGGCGATAACCGCCGACGAGGTTCGATAGAACTGGGACAGGAGGAAAAAAAGCCCTAACGGAACGAACATCCAGATCAGGGCGAACCGCCCGCGGAATGTCTTCACCTTTTCCGGTAGCATGAAATTAGTATACACATTTATCGGTGAAAAAACGATAGAAATCAGAAGGGAGGTGCCTCAGTCCCCGTGCTCCTCCTCGATCGTGAGAGAACGCGGGACGTGCTCCACCTTGGTGAGGTTCTCCACCCTCCCCTTCGACCCGATCCCCATCTCCTTGAATCTCCGGGCGGCGGGAAGGACCCGGCTCTCGAGGGAACCCACCGCCTTGTTGTAAGACCGGATGCTCTGACCCAGGTGCCGCCCCAGATCGTTCAGGTGGCCGGTGAACTTCACGATTCGCTCGTGCAAGGCCTTCCCGAGGTCGCTGATGGCCTGGGCGTTTTCCGCCATCTTTTCCTGGCGCCACCCGTAGGAAACGGCCTTGAGCAGGGAAATCAAGGTGGTGGGTGTGGCGAGGATGACCCCCTTTCGGACCCCCTCTTCGATCAGGTCGGGGGCCTGTTCCAGGGCCGCGCTGAAAAAGTTCTCTCCGGGGATAAAGAGGACGACGAACTCGGGGGTCGGGGAAAACTGGTCCCAGTAGGCCTTGTTGGCCAGCTTCGTGATATGGGCCTGAACCTGGCGGGCGTGATCCTTCAAATGGGTCTTTCGCTCCGTCTCGTCTTCAGATTCCATCGCCTCCAGGTAGGCCATCAGGGGAACCTTGGCGTCCACCACGATCTGCTTTCCGCCGGGGAGACGCACGATCATGTCGGGGCGGAGATGTCCCTCCGCCGTCGAAAGGTCTTCCTGTTCGTAAAAATCACAATACTCCACCATTCCGGCGAGTTCCGCCACGCGTTTGAGGGTGATTTCCCCCCAACGCCCCCTCACGTGCGGCGTCCTCAGGGCCCTCACGAGGTTCCCGGTCTCGGCCTGGAGTTTCTGCTGGCTGACGAGGAGGGACTGAACCTGCGCCTGGAGCCCTCCGTACGCCTCCCGCCTCGCCTTCTCCATCTCCTGGATCTGACGCTCGTACTTCACGAGCATCTCTTGAATCGGCCTGACCAGCTCCCCCACGGCCTGTTCCTTTTTCTCCAATTCACCTGCCGCCTTCTGGTGAAACTTCTCCAGGGTCGCCTGGGCTTCCCTCAGAAAATCCCTCTGGCTGTTCCTCAGCGCCTTCGCCGACAGGGCCTCGAAGGCGTCCCCCAGTTTCTTTTCCGCCTCTTTGAGGAGCGCAAACTTTTCCTCCCACGCCTTCTGCGCCTCTTTCCAGGTTGCCATCAGCTCCGCGTACTTGGCACGGAGGTCGGACACCTCTTTCGAGTAGGCGCTGTTCTCTTCCTCCAGCACCCGGATTTTCTCTTCGAGTTTTGGGACCTCCAACGATCTCTGAACGGCCGCGGCCTTTTCCTGTGAGACCTCGAGCAGCTGTCTTTCCTTCTCTTTCAGCTCCGCGCTCAACTGTTGGACCTGCGTCGAGAACACATCCCTCTCGGAACGCGCCTTCTCGACCTCCCGCCGCGTCTTTCTCCCCTTGATAAAATAAAAAAGGAGGGCGGAAATCACTCCACCCCCCACGAAACCGACTAAGATCCATTCAAACATTCCGGTCACCAAGAAAAGGCATGTTCTGAGCGTTCAACTCCTTGACCCGACCCGCGGGTCCGGTTCCCTAAAGCCCCAGGAAGACCTCTTTGATCTGTTTGTTGTTCAAGAGCTCCTGGGAAGGACCTTCCATCATGATGTGGCCCGTGGCGAGGACGTACCCGTAATCGGAATTGGAAAGCGCCAGATGGACATCCTGCTCCACGATAAAGACGGTCGTGCCCTGCTTGTGAATCTCCTTGACGATGTCGATGAGGTCATCCACGATCAGGGGAGCCAGCCCGAGCGACATCTCGTCCACCAGGAGGAGCTTGGGATTTCCCATGAGTCCCCGCGCCATGGCGCACATCTGCTGCTCGCCCCCGGAGAGGCTTCCGGCCTTCTGCTTCCTTCGTTCGTTCAACCGGGGAAAAATACCGTAGATCCTTTCCAGATCCTCCCGGATCTTCGGATCCTTTCCCCTCCGAAAGGCCCCCATGAGGAGGTTTTCCTCCACCGTCATCTCGGGGAAGAGGCGGCGTCCCTCCGGAACGTGAACGATTCCCATGCCGACGATTTCCTTCGAGGAAAGGTGCGTCAGGGGTTTCCCGTCAAAGAGGATCTCTCCGCTCATGGGACGGATGAGGCCCGAGATGGTCTTCAGCAAGGTGGTCTTGCCGGCGCCGTTGGCCCCCACCAGGGAGACGATCATTCCCTTTTCAACGCTGAAACTCACATCCCACAGAACCTGGACATCTCCGTAACCGACATTCAGATTCTTGACTTCCAGAAACATATCGCCCCCTACTGCACCAGTTCCTTGTATCTCCGACCCAGGTAGGCCTTGATCACCCGTTCGTCGTTGAGGACCTCTTCCGGGGTTCCATCCGCGATCTTCGCCCCGTGATGAAGGACAAAGATCCGGTCCGAGACTCCCTTGATGGCCCGCATGACGTGCTCGATGACGAGGATGCTGATCCCCTCGTCCCGGATCTTTCGAATCCGCTCTACCGCCTTGGCGATCTCCGAGAAGTTGAGTCCCGCCATGACCTCGTCGAAGAGGATGACCTCAGGCCCCATGGCAAGGGCCTTTGCCATTTCGAGGCGCTTTCGGGAGGCCACGTTCAGGTCGTCCGCGCGATGATCGGCCATGTCCTGGAGCCCGACAAACTCGAGAACCGATTCCGCCTTTTCGATCGCCTCCTTGGCGCTGAGGGCTTTCCCCTGAGCCCCGAACATGGCCCCTACCGAGACGTTCTCCTTGACCGTCATTCCGGGAAAGGGTTTCACGATCTGATAGGTGCGGCTGATACCCATCCGGCCGATCTGATAAGGCTTCTTTCCCGTGATATCCATCCCCTTATAGATGACGCGCCCGTTCGTGGGCGGATAGGTCCCGGAAATCATATTGATAATGGTGGTTTTCCCCGCCCCGTTGGGGCCGATGAGACCGAGGATTTCCCCCTGGTTCAGGACAAAGTCGACCTCGCTGACGGCCTTGAGTCCCCCGAACTCCTTGGTTAATCCCTTTCCCTCCAAAATCACCATCGACTGTATCCCTTAAACCCTATGA
>CAZKUZ010000311.1:0-2226 GCA_964556045.1 uncultured Thermodesulfobacteriota bacterium
TTCTCCTCAAGTTGAACCGCGTCATCAATGCCATCGAGATGCTCCCCCAGCCGACCATCTCCGCGATTCACGGGGCGTGCGTCGCCGGGGGGCTGGAACTGACCCTCGCCACGACCTTCAGGGTGGCCGCCTACCAGTCCAGGATAGGGCTGCCGGAGGCGGGGCTGGGACTGGTGGCGGCGGGAGGCACCTCGTTCCGTCTGCCCCGCCTCGTCGGATACGGAAAGGCCCTGGAGTTGACCCTGATGGGGGAGATCATCGACGGGAGGGATGCGGAGAGAATCGGGCTCGCGAACCGCGCCGTGGATGAATCGGATCTCGACAAGGCCGTTGAAGAGATGGCCGCGGCCCTCCTGCGGAAGGCTCCCCTGGCCGTGGCGTTCGTCAAGGAGGCCTTCTGCCTGAACGCGGCCCCCCACCGGGAGACGGCGACCATGCTGGAGATTCTGGGCGCCAGCGTCAACCACTACACGAAAGACAAGCTGGAAGGGCTCCAGGCCTTTTTCGAGAAACGGCCTCCGGAATTCAAGGGGGAATAGGGTGCGGGAACAGGAAAAGGTTTCGTGCGGTATCGCGGGATTCGGGTTCTACCTTCCCGAGAAAGAGGTTCCCGTCCGGGAACTGGCGGAAAAGGCGGGGATTCCCCAAATCGTGGCGGAATTCGCGGGGGCGCGGACGGTGAGGGAGGCGGCGGCCGGCGAACTCCCCTCGGACATGGCCATCCGAGCGGCGCGGGAAGCCCTGAAAGACGCGGACATGGACCCTCAACAGATCGACCTCATCATCTATTGCGGAGCGGGGCTGCCCGACTATATCATCCCCCAGACTTCCGGGAAGATTCAGCACGCCATCGGGGCCTCCCGCGCTTTCGCCTTCGACGTGGTCCAGGGGTGCAGCGGAATGCTCAGCGCCCTCCAGGCGGCCAAGGGTTACATCGCCCTGGACGAGGGTATCGACACGGTCCTTTTGGTTTCCGGGGACAAATGGAGCCAGTTCACCCGCTTCCACGCGGCGGACTCCGTTTTCTTCGGGGACGGGGGCGGGGCGGTGATTATCCGGAAGGGATGGCCCGACTATCAGCCGCTCTGTTTCAACATGATCACGGACGGGGAGTACTACGACCTTTGGCGGATCGAGGCGGGGGGCGTGAAGCATCCCCCCACGGCGGAAACCCTGGAGCGGGGCCTTCACTATTACGATTGTTACGACAAAAAGAGGGCCCACGGTCCCTTCAAGGACCTCTATGTCCCGACGATTATCCGGGGCGTCCGGGGCGCCCTCGAAAAGTGTGATCTGAAACCGGAGGACGTGGCCTATTTCGACATGGTCAACGCCAACCTCAAGGTCCTCGAGATCGTGGCGGACGGTCTTGGAATTCCGAGGGAGCGGACCTCGGCGGAGGTCCTCGAGCGGTTCGGCCATTTCGGCGCCTTCGATATATTTTTCAACCTGAAACAGGCCGTTTCCGGCGGAAAGGTGAAAAAAGGGGATATCATCGTCATGCAGAGCACAGGGGTGGGATTTACCTGGGCGTGCGGCATTCTTCGATATTGAATTCACAAAAAGTGGAGGTGAGCCTATGGCGTATATCAAGCTGCCCGAGTTTCACGAAATGGAAGAGGACGTGAGGGAAAGCCTGAAGGCCCTGGAGAAAAAAATGGGGGAGGTGGGAGAAATCTCGAGGATGCTGGCGCTTCGCCCAGACATCTTCCGGGCCACGACCGTTATTTTCAGAACCCTGATGGTCAACAAAACGGAACTGGACAAAACCGTCAAAGAGACCATCGCGATTCTCATCTCGAAGGAAAACGGCTGCAAGATCTGCGTGGGAGAACACGAGCGGATTGCGAAGATGCTCGGCATGCCGGAGGAACACATCAACGCCGTCATCGAGGGTTTGGAGAAGATGACGGTTCCGGAAAAGGAAAGGATCCTCTATCAATTTTGCCTGAGGTGCGCCAGCAAGGAGAATTACAAGATTCTGCAGAGCGACATCGACGAGCTGAGGGCGGCGGGCTATACCGATTCCCAGATCCTCGAGGCGGCGGCCATCGTGGGATACTTCAACTATATCAACACCATTTCCAACAGCCTGGGGGCAGGGAAGTAGAAGAGATCAGATTTCGAATTCGGCCGTCAAAAAGGTATGGTCCGAGGGCTTTTCCAGGAGCCTCGGGGCCATGTCGATCTCGCACCGGACGCAGCGTTTTGCCAGGGGAGGGGTCG
>CAZKUZ010000312.1:0-1819 GCA_964556045.1 uncultured Thermodesulfobacteriota bacterium
GGGAAATGATCGACCCGATACTTTTCCGGGGATTGAGAGATGAATAGGGATCCTGGAAGATGGGCTGCACGCGGCGGGCGATTTCCCGGTGGGACATCTCCCGGATGGATGTTCCGTCGATGAAGATATCCCCTCGAGTCAGGGTTTCCAGTCCAAGGATCAACTTCGCCATCGTCGTCTTGCCGCACCCCGATTCCCCCACCAGGCCCAGCACCTCTCCTTTACCCAGCGAAAAGGACACGTCACTGACGGCATGCAGGGCCTGGGATCCCCGGAACATGCCCGCGTTGACCCGGTAGGTCTTGGCGACGCTTCGAGCCTCGAGGACCGCGTGATTCATGCGGCTCGCCCCTCCATGACGTCATCCGGCCTCAGGATGCACCGGTACGATCTCCCGGGAGAAAGCCAAATCTCTTCCACTTCTTCCGCACCGCACGCGGGCCGGGCAAAGAAGCAGCGGTTTCTGAAGGGACAGCCCCGCAGTTCACCGATGGGCGTGGGAACGATCCCCGGAATCGTTTCCAGCTTCTGGCCGGGGCGGGTCTTCCCGGGAATGGGGATGCATCGCATCAGTCCCCGCGTGTAGGGATGGAGCGGGCGGCGGAAGACCTCCCGGACGCTTCCCGTCTCCACGACCTGTCCGCAATACATGACGGCCAGCCGGTCGGCCGTTCGCGCCACGACACCCAGGTCATGGGTGATGAGGATCATCCCGGTGGCAAACTCCCTTTGAACGGAAACGAGAAGAGAGAGAATCTGGGCCTGGATGGTCACGTCGAGGGCCGTGGTCGGCTCGTCGGCGATGATGAGGCTCGGCCCGCACATCAGGCTCATGGCGATCATGACCCGCTGTCGCAATCCCCCGGAGAGCTGGTGCGGATACTGTTTCAGACGGGAGACCGCCGCGGTGATTCCCACCTTCTCCAGGAGAAAAACGGCCCTTTCCCGGGCCTCCCGGCGGCTTACCTTCCTGTGCTCCAGGAGAACTTCCTCCAACTGATCTCCGATGGTGTAACAGGGGTCGAGCGAGGTCATGGGTTCCTGGAAGATCATGGTCATCCGGGCGCCCCGGATCCTCGTCATCCGGGTGTCGTCGGCGTCCGTGATATCCTCACCCTCGAACCGGATCTTTTCCGCCCGGCGCGTCGCGCTCCTGGGCAGCAGCCCCATCACGGCCAGGGCGGTCATGGTTTTACCGCAGCCCGATTCCCCCACCAGGCTGAAGGTCGCCCCCTTTCGGACGCTGAAACTCACGTCCCGAACGGCGTGGAGAATCCCGGCCGGGATGGACAGATCAACGTTCAGTCCCTTGACCTCGAGAACGTCACTCACGCCTGTCCCTCCGGGGCGGTGACGTCCCGCAGCCCGTCCCCCAGCAGGTTCATCCCCAGAACCAGGATGAAGAGGGCCACACCCGGCACGGTGATCAGGTAAGGCTGGAAGAGCATGTATTCCTTCCCCTCGGAGATCATGAGACCCCAGGACGGCGTGGGCGGCTGGACCCCCATTCCCAGGAAGGAAAGGGCCGCCTCCAGGAGGATGGCCCGGCCGATTTCCAGGGTCGCGATCACCATCAGGTTGTTGAACAGGTTCGGCAGGATTTCCTGGAACATGATCCGGAGCGTGGAACAGCCCGCCGCGCGGGCGGCGTCCACGTAGTCCATGGAGCAGATCTGCTGGGTGTTGGTCCGCAGGACCACGGCGAAACGATCCCAGATCAGGCAGCCCAGGACCAGGATAACCACCTGCATGGAACCGCCGATGAGCGCCACCACGGCCACGGCCACGAGGACGGCGGGCAGCGCCAGGCGCACGGTGA
>CAZKUZ010000313.1:0-16171 GCA_964556045.1 uncultured Thermodesulfobacteriota bacterium
AATCCTTGAGAGACATTCCATGAAAGACGTAAAATCGATGAAACGGCCCGCCCGAATGGAGCACCTGGAATCTCTCATCGGGTTTGTCGCGGCATGCGCAAGGGAACACGGAGTGCCGCCCAAGATCGTCTCAAAGATAGAGCTGGCCGCGGAGGAGGCCCTCGTCAATATCATCCGCTACGCCTACCCGGACAAGCCGGGAGAAGTGGAGGTTGCCTGTCACAAAGACGGGAACGCCTTCACGGTTATCTTCAGAGACTGGGGGATTCCCTTCGATCCCGTCACTCGCCCCGATCCGAATACCCACCTTTCCCTCGCCGAGCGGCGGATCGGGGGAATGGGAATCCTGCTTATCAAAAGAATGATTCCCGAGGTCCGTTATGAGAGAAAAGATCAGGCCAATGTCCTCTATTTCATCATTCCGGAAGAAAGATAGGATGAAGCGCGTTGTCGGAAAAAATAGCTGTCGAGGAAGCATAGAGACGCGGCTCGCCCTCTGGATTCTCATCAGTGTTTCCGTCATTACGGCAATTTCGTTGTGGTATAACTACACTTCTTCCAAAGACCTGATCATCAAGGAGATCGAACAGAACGCCAGGGAGACCCTCAAGGCCACGGTCAACCGCATCGATACCATCCTTTTCTCCGTGGAAAAGGCGACTCAGGGAATCAGCACTCCCATGGAAAACCCCGATTTTTACGTGGATCACAAGGAAAACATTTTCTATCTCCTCCGCGAGGTCGTCCGGAAGAATTGGGAGATCTATGGCGCCGCGGTCGCCTTTGAACCCTTTGAATTCGGGAAAAACCTCCGTTTTTTCGCTCCCTACTATTACAAGTCCAATGGCAAAATAAAATTCAAGTTCGTCCCCTATAACTACTTCTCCTGGGATTGGTACATGGTTCCCCAGCTTCTCCAGCGTCCGGCCTGGATTGAACCCTATTTCGGGAAGGCCGGCGGCATCGTCATGACGACGTATTCCGTTCCTTTCTATAAAAAGATCGGGGAGGAGAAGACATTCGAGGGAGTAGCCTGCGTGGATGTCTCCCTCGCCTGGCTTCAGAAGATCGTCTCCGCCGTGCGCATCGGGAACACCGGTTTCGGGTTTCTTCTCTCAAAGAACGGAACCTTCGTGACCCACCCCAACGGCAAGTATATCATGAAGGAAAGTATCTTCAGTGTGGCCAAGAAGCTCGATAGCAAAGAGCTTTCTCAGCTCGGCCTTCGGATGATCCGCGGGAAGTCGGGATTTATTTCCTTTTCCGGCCCTTTTGTGAAAGAATCCTGCTGGATTGCCTACGCCCCCTTGCGGGCCAACGGATGGCCCCTTGCGCTCATTTTCCCGAAAAAGGAGCTCCTCGAAGACGTGAAGACCCTGAACCGTAAGATCCTTTTCATCAGTCTCCTGGGATTCTTCTTTCTGATGCTTGTGATCAGCCTGATCGCCAAGGGGATCACGCGGCCCCTCAGATCCTTGGCCATGGTAGCCAACCGGATTGCCGAGGGAGACTGGGACGCGCCGCTCCCCGCCGTCCGGCACGAAGACGAGGTGGGGAAGTTGACCCACGCCTTTGAACGGATGAAGACTTCTCTGAAACAATACTTCAATGACCTGAAGGAGACGACGGCGGCGAAAGAGCGGATCGAGAGTGAACTCAGGATCGCTCGGGATATCCAGATGGGATTGGTTCCCAAGATCTTCCCCCCCTTCCCGGATCGGGAGGAATTCGACATCTACGCGATCCTGGAGCCCGCGCGGGAGGTCGGCGGCGATTTCTACGATTTCTACTTCATCGACCGGGAACACCTCTGTTTCGTGGTGGGGGATGTCTCCGGGAAGGGGGTCCCCGCCTCCCTGTTTATGGCCGTGACCAAGACCCTCATCAAATCGGACGTGCATGAGAGTATTGATCCCGCCGCCATCATCACCCGCGTCAATAAGGACCTGGTCCAGGACAATCCTTCCATGATGTTCGTCACCATCTTCCTCGGAATCCTCAACGTCAGCACGGGAAGGCTGGTTTTCTGCAACGGAGGGCACAATCCCCCGTACCTGGTCAGCCCGGGAGCCGCACCCTCACAGCTCCCCTCGACACACGGCATGGCCCTGGGCGTGGTCGAGGACTTTGTCTACTCCTCGAAAGAGCTCACGCTCCGTCCCCACGAAAACCTCGTCGTCTACACGGACGGGGTCACGGAAGCCATGAACACCGACGACACCCTCTACGGAGAACACCGTCTCGAATCCGTTCTCTCCAAGATTTCAGCGGCTTCGGCAAAAGAAACCATCGAAACGGTCCTCACCGACGTCAAGGCCTTTACCTCGGACGCATCGCAGTCGGATGATATCACGCTCCTCTCCATAATATTCCTGGGAGGCCCCAAGACGGATACCCCCGAAAATCAGTGAAAAAAATCACATGAAATTCTTGACAAAAACGCGGGAATAGAGTAGATAAACTTAACACTCGTTTAATTTTTAATTGTTGGATGAAGGAAATATGGGTCACTATTTTTACATCCTTATTGGCGTTCTCCTCGTTCACAATTTCGTTTTTTCCCAGTTTCTCGGCATATGCCCCTTCCTCGGCGTTTCCAAGCGCCTGGAAACCTCCATCGGCATGGGGATGTCCGTTATCTTCGTGGTGGTCCTTTCCTCCATCGCCGCCTTCCTCATTAACCGATGGATCCTGATCCCCTTCCACATCGAATACCTCAAAACCATCGTCTTCATCCTCGTGATCGCCGCCCTGGTCCAGTTAGTCGAGATGATCATTCAGAAAACCTCCCCGGTCCTGTACCAGGCCCTTGGAATTTTTCTTCCCCTCATTACCACCAACTGTATCGTTCTCGGCGTGGCGGTTCTGATTACGCAAAAAGGATTCAGCCTCCTTGAAACCGCCATATACAGCTTTGGCGCCGCGGCCGGCTTTCTCATCGCGCTCGTCCTCTTCGCGGGGATCCGGGAAAGGCTTGAACTTGCGGATATTCCGTGGGCCTTCCGTGGCATCGCCATTGCCCTGGTGACTGCGGGAATTCTTTCTCTCAGCTTCATGGGATTTTCCGGATTGGTGAAATAGACGACGATGCTTCCAGAAATCATCAGCCTCGCGGGTATCGGTTTTCTCGCCTCTTTTGGCCTCGGCATCGCCGCGAAGAAACTCGCCGTCAAAGAAGATCCCCGGCTTGAAAAGATCCTCGAGGCCCTTCCCGGGGCCAACTGCGGGGGCTGCGGCTACGCGGGCTGTGCGGCCTTCGCCCGGGCCGTCTTGGAGGATGAGGCCCCCATCGAGGGGTGTGTGGCAGGGGGGGAATCCACGGCGCTCAAGGTCGCGGAGGTTCTGGGCAGGAAAGTGGAAAAGACGGAACGAATGGTCGCCTTCGTCGCCTGCCACGGCTCCAAAACCTATACGAGACAACGCTTCATCTATCAAGGTATCGACGACTGTCGGGCGGCTGTGAACGTGGGAGGAGGATCCAAGGCCTGTGCCTTTGGATGCCTCGGCCTCGGCAGTTGCCAAAAGGTCTGCCCCTTCGGCGCCATCACCATCGAGGATGATCTGGCGAAGATCGACCCGGAAGAGTGTGTCGGATGCGGGCTCTGCGTCGACGAGTGTCCCAGGAATATCATCCACCTGGTCCCTGCGAGAGCCACCGTCCAGGTCCTCTGCAGCTCACAAAACGTGGGAAAGACCGTCAAGGATTTCTGCGACGTGGGATGTATCGGGTGCCGGCGCTGCGAGCGGGCCTGTCCCTTCAACGCCATCAACGTGATCCGCAACGTCGCCGTTATCGATCCTGCGAAGTGCCGGACATGCGGGATCTGTATGGAGGTGTGTCCGCAGGATACGATACGGTCATTCTTTCCTGTCAAGAAGGTCGCCAAGATAGACGCCGAAACCTGTATCTCCTGCGGGAGATGTGAAAAGGCCTGTCTTTTCGAGGCCATCACCGGCGAAAAGGGTGTCCCTTACACCGTGAATCCCGAAAAGTGCAAAGGATGCGGCCTGTGTGTCGAACAGTGCAAGGTCAAGGCAATCACCATGGAGGAGGAATCTTGAGGTCATGATCCTTCACCCATTTCCAGGAGGGATTCACCCTCACGACGAAAAGGAACTGACGGCCCATCTCCCGGTCGAAGATGCCCCCGTTCCCGAGCGTGTCTTCCTTCCCCTCTCGCAGCACATCGGCGCGCCGGCAGACCCCGTGGTGAAAGTCGGGGAAAAGGTAAAAGTCGGGGACAAGATCGCCGAGGCACGGGGATTCGTCTCCGCCAACATTCACGCCTCCGTCACCGGCATCGTTCGTTCCATCGGAGACTATCCCAATGTTTTCGGAAGGCTCTCACCCGCCATAGAAATCGAGACGACGGACGATTCCCCCTTTCAACCGGACAAAAACCGTGAAGATGTCCTTTCCCTTCCCCCCCAAACCCTGATACCCTTCATCCGGGAAGCGGGAATCGTGGGTATGGGAGGCGCCACCTTTCCGACCCATGTCAAACTGAGTCCTCCGGAGGATAAACCGATCCATTCCCTTATCATCAATGGGGTGGAATGTGAGCCCTATCTGACGGCCGACCACCGTCTCATGCTCGAACACCCCTCGGAAATCCTGGAAGGGGTTACCTACATCCATCACATCCTCGGCGCAAGGTTCACCTACCTGGCCATTGAAGCCAACAAGCCCGACGCGATCCGCCTGATGGAAGAGACCGTCAAGAAAGAAGGCGTCAAGATAAACGTAATCACCGTTCCCAAACGTTACCCCCAAGGGGCGGAAAAACAGCTCATTAAGACTATCATCGGAAGGGAAGTTCCCGCAGGCGGAGGGCTGCCGATGGACGTAGGGGCGGTCGTTCAAAACGTGGGCACCACCTTTGCCATCTACGAGGCCATCCGATGGGGGAAACCCCTGGTCGAACGCATCCTCACCGTAACGGGACGGGGCGTACAGACCCCTAAAAATCTCCGGGTGCGGCTGGGCACGCCCGTCCAGGAGATCCTCAACCTCTGCGGCGGCTGGAAGACGACACCGGGGAAACTTATCATGGGAGGCCCCATGATGGGGATCAACCAATTCGATCTGCGGGTCCCCGTCACGAAAGGGACTTCCGGTATTCTTCTCCTTCCCAGGGAAGAGGTCGGTGAATATCACCCCCATACCTGCATCCGGTGCGGCCGCTGCGTGACGGTCTGTCCCATGGGATTGCTCCCCAACTTCCTCGGCGTGTTCTCGGAATACGCCCGTTTCGACGACGCGGAACGTTATCACCTGCTCGACTGCATCGAGTGCGGTTCCTGTACCTACATCTGCCCGGCGAAACGTCCCCTCGTCCAGATGATCCGGTACGCCAAGGGTGAAGTCCTGAGAAGAAGAAGAAAAAAGGCGGCGAACAAATGAAAGATACCTTAATCCTCTCCTCTTCTCCCCATATCAAGTCTCCCGAGACGATTCCGTCCATCATGTTCCAGGTCTGTCTCGCGCTTCTTCCCGCCATCTTCGTGGGCATCTACTCTTTCGGCGCGCGCGCGGCCTGGATCATCCTCCTCGCCATCGTGTCGGCCCTGGCCTTTGAGGCCGCGGCCCAGAAGATCATGGGACGTCCCATCTCCATCTACGACGGAAGCGCGTGTGTCACGGGTATCCTTCTCGCCCTGAACCTCCCGCCCACGGTGCCCTGGTGGCTGGTCATCATCGGCTCCTTCTTCGCCATCATCATCGGAAAGCAGATCTACGGGGGGCTGGGACACAACCCCTTCAACCCCGCCCTGGTGGGCCGGGTGGTCCTGCTCATCTCATTCCCCGCGCAGATGACCCTATGGGCCTTTCCCTCCCACCCTCTCTTCTCCCATGTCACGGATACCCTGTCCGGAGCCACGCCCCTCGGATGGGTCAAAACCCACCTTATGACCCACGCCACCCTTCCCACGGCGCTCCCCTTCAATATGCTTCAGGCGTTTATCGGACAGACGGGAGGGTGCATCGGAGAAATTTCCGCCCTGGCCCTCCTTGTCGGGGCGGCGTTCCTGCTCTGGAGGAAAATCATCCCGTGGATCATTCCCGTTTCCTTCATCGCGACGGTCTTCTTCATAACGGGGATGTTCTGGATCATCAATCCTGAACGCTACCTCAACCCCGTTTTCCACGTATTGTCCGGCGGCCTTCTCCTCGGGGCCTTCTTCATGGCGACGGACATGGTGACCAACCCCGTAACCAAGCTTGGGATGCTCCTTTTCGGTATCGGGTGCGGCCTGTTGACCGCCGTGATACGGCTCTTCGGGGGATACCCGGAGGGTGTCTCCTTCGCCATTCTCCTGATGAACGCCACGACGCCGCTCCTCGACCGGTGGACGCGACCCAGGATATTCGGGGAGGTCCCCCACAAATGAAAGCGATCTTGAAACTGATTGTGACGTTGACGATCATCTGCGTGGTGGCGGCCATTTCCCTAAGCTTTGTCCATCAGATCACCCTGAAACCGATCGCCTATCAAAAGCGAATGGAAAAGGTGAGGGCCCTGAAACGCGTCCTCCCGGCCTACGACAACCATCCTGAAAAGGATATCCTCAAGATACCCGGAGAGAAGGGAGGCACCGTCGAGGTGAACCTGGCCAAAAAGGGAGGAAAGGTCATCGCCGTCGCTTACCGCGTGGTCTCCCACAAGGGATACGGGGGAGACATCAGCCTCTTGATGGGGGTGGACATCAAAGGGAAGATCACGGGCATCGAGATCCTCGGCATGATGGAAACCCCAGGCCTCGGCGCCAGGATAGAGGAACCGGCCTTTAAAAAGCAGTTCGTCGGAAGAACACTTAAAAACACAAAATGGGCCGTCAAGAAAGACGGCGGGGATATCGATCAGATCACCGGGGCAACCATTTCACCGCGTGCCGTCGTGGAAGCCATCCATGGGGGTCTGCAGTTGTTCGAGAAAAAGATTCGTCCCGCACTAAAATCAAAGGGGTTGATCCAATGACAATTCAAAAGGAATTCCTAAAGGGATTTTGGCGGGAAAACCCCACCTTCCGACTCGTCTTGGGAATGTGCCCTACACTGGCCGTCACCACCTCCGCCACCAACGGAATTGGGATGGGCCTGGCAACCACGTTCGTCCTCGTCTGTTCCAACTTTTTCGTATCGCTTTTGAGGAACTTCATCCCCTCCAAGGTCCGCATCCCCGCTTTCATCGTCATCATCGCCTCTTTCGTCACCATCGTGGACCTCATCATGGCCGGGTACTTCTATTCCCTGCACAAGGCCCTGGGGCTCTTCATCCCCCTGATTACGGTCAACTGTATCATCCTGGGTCGCGCGGAGGCGTTCGCCTCGAAAAACCCCTTGGTCCTTTCCATTGCGGACGGCCTGGGGATGGGGCTGGGATTTACCCTTTCCCTCACGGTCCTGGGAGCCGTTCGTGAGCTCATCGGGAGGGGAATGATCTTCGGGGTTTCCGTCTTCGGCCCCCACTATCCGGCCCTCCTGGTTTTCGTGCTCCCCCCCGGCGCCTACCTCACCCTCGGCCTTCTCTCGGCCCTCATGAACAGAATCACGTTGAGAGAGGAAACTTAGACCCGATAAAAAAAGGGGTTCCCAAAGGAACCCCTTTTCGATTTCTTTTTCCCGGATTCAAGACGCCTGTTTGACCACCGCCCGTTTGTCGTCGGGAACAGGGGGCGGAACCGGCACGCCGCCTTCGAGTTTCTTCACCGCCGCAAAACGGGGAGGGCAGACATCGAGGCAGGAACCGCACCGGATGCACTTCTCCTGATCGATGATGTGGATAATCTTCTTGTCCCCGTCGATGGCGTCCACGGGACAGTTCCTCCGGCAGGTCCCACATCCCTGGCACTTTTCCGGGTCGATGTAGTAGGAGGGTTTTTCGGTGAAGAGCCTCTCCACCTCTTCCCTGGTGTAGAACTCGGCATAGTCGTCTGTGTTGTCGAGGTGCGTGAGCAGCTTTTCACGCATGGCAATCTTGATATAAGGAATCTCCTTGATGACCCCTTGGAGATTGGCTTTCACGTCCTCTTCGCTCAGGCCTTCACTGGACCCGAGAGGCCCCAGTTCACGGATCGTGTTGGTAAATTCCGTCACCGTGTCGGCGAAGCGGATTCCCTCGGAGGCGGTGACCCATTGGAGCTTGAAGCGGTCCGGATTGATGCCCGCGTGTTCGAGAAGTTTCTTCCCCAGGCTCGTCATGCTGGCGGCGTTGTAATTTCCCTCGGGGACATAGTGACACTCCCCGGGCCAGCAGCTGCAGATCAGGACACCATCGGCCCCCTTCTCAAAGGCCCGGAAGACAAAGGCCAAATCGACCCTTCCGCCGCACATGAGGCGGATAATCCGGATTTCAGGAGGATACTGTAGCCGGGAAACTCCGGCTATATCGGCCGCGGCGTAGCCTCACCAGTGGCACAAAAAGCCGACGATTTTCGGTTTAAATCCAAACCCTGCGCTCATTCTCGGTTCACTCCTTATTGTTCAACAGCGGACTCTCACAATATTTTTTAAACCGCCGCGTCAATTTCACTGATTATTTCTTCGTTATTGTAGTGCTTCAGGGAAATGGCCGCCGTCGGGCAGACCGCGTTGCACAATCCGCACCCCTTGCAGAGGACGGGATTGACCACGGCCTTCTGCCGTTTCCCCTTCCCCTGAAGGGAAATAGCCCCGTAGGTGCAGGCCTCGGCACAGGCGCCGCATCCCATGCACCGCTTATCCTCGACAACGCAGACAGCCCCGGACACGGTAACGATGTCGTGGGAGAGGAGGGTGAGCACCCGCCCCGCCGCCCCGTAGGCCTGGTTGACCGCCTCCTCGATATGCTTGGGATAGTGGGCCGTCCCGCAGAGAAATACGCCGTCCGTGGCAAAATCGACGGGACGGAGCTTGACATGGGCCTCCTTGAAGAAGCCGTCCGGCCCCAGGGGGACCTTGTAAAGATTAGCTACCTTATGACTCTCCGAAGACGGCATCACGGCCGCAGCCAGGGCGAGAAGATCGGCGTCGATGGCGAGCTCCTTCCCCAAAATGGGGTCCGTCACCGCCACGCGCAGGACCTTCCGTCCCCCTTCTTCCACCGCCTCGACCTTGGGCATGCTCTCCGGTTCATAACGGATGAACTTGACATCCCTTTCGGAGGCCTCACGGTAGTAATCCTCTTTGAAGCCATAGGTCCGCATATCCCTGTAGAGGATGTAGATATCGGTCTCGGGATGGCGTTCCTTCATCTTCAGGGCGTTCTTGACGGCGTGACTGCAACAGACACGGCTGCAGTAGTTGCGATCCTCGTTTCGGCAGCCCACGCATTGGATCATCACCAGGTTCTCGATACCTTCCAAGGTCTCGTCACCCTTGGCGATCCGCTCTTCCAACTCCAGATAGGTCACTACCTGGTCGTTTTCGCCGTAGTGATACTCCTCCGGCCGATACTCGTCGGCACCGATGGCAATCACGGTGGCACCGTGCTCGATTTCCCGCTTCCATCCGCCGGATTCCACGGTGGTGACGAAGTTTCCGATATATCCGGACACCCCGGTGATGGTCGCGTCCGTGATGACGTGGACCAGGGGATTCCGGTAAACCTTCTGCCTCAAATCGTCAAGGTAGGCCTGAACATCCATGCCCTCAACGGTAAAGTAAAGCTTACGGGCCATCCCGCCCAGTTCCGACTCCTTCTCGATGAGATAGACGTCATGCCCCTGGTTGGCGATGGAAAGGGCGCAGGTCATCCCCGCGATACCGCCGCCGACCACCAGGGCGTTCTTATTGACGGGAAGCTCAATCTCCTGCAAAGGCTCCAGATGGGTGGCGCGGGCCACCGACATCCGGATGATGTCCTTGGCCTTCTCGGTCGCCTCTTCCTTTTCCTTGGAATGGACCCAGGAATCGTGCTCGCGGATATTGGCCATCTCGAGGAAATACTGGTTGAGTCCCGCCTCCCTCACCGTGTCCCGGAAGAGGGGTTCGAGGGTCAGGGGAGAACAGGCCGCGATGACCACGCGATTGAGCTTCTTCTCCTTGATCATATCCGTGATTTCCTGCGCCGCGTTGGTGGCACAGGAGAAGAGCTGCTCCTGCGCGTAGACCACGTAGGGGAGGGTCAGGCAATAATCCACGACGGAGGGGACATCGACCACGCTTCCGATGTTGGCCCCGCAGTGGCACACGAAAACACCGATCCTCGGCTCCTCCTCCGCCACGTCCATCTCCACGGGGTAAACCTTCTCGACGGTCAGCTTGGACCGGCGATTCTTCAGGAGCTCCCCGGCCAGGGAGCAGGCACCGCTGGCGGTAAAGACGGACTCGGGGATGTCGATGGGTCCCTGGAAGGCCCCGCTCACGAAGACCCCCGGGCGGGTGGTCTTGATGGGAACCGCGGGATCGGTCTTGCAGAAGCTGTGTGTTTCAAGCTCAATGCCGAACTTATCTGCCAGCTTCTCCGCGTCCTTGGGGGGATCCAGCCCGACGGACAGGACCACCAGGTCGAATTCCTCTTCCTTGACCCCTTCACCGGGGGTCGAATACCGGATGGTGACGTTCTTGGTCTCCGGGATCTCCCGTCCCACGGAAACGTAGCTGCGAATGAAACGGACCCCGGGCAGATCCGCGGTTTTCTGGAAATAGCGCTCGAAGTCCTTTCCGTAAGAGCGGACGTCGTTGTGGAAGATGGTGCACTCCGCATCCTCGTCGTGGACCTTCATGAGGATGGCCTGTTTCTGGGCGTAGGTGCAGCAGACGGTGGAACAGTAGGTGTTGCCCCCTTCCACGACCTGCCGGGAACCGACGCACTGGATCCAGGCAACTTTCTTGGGGTGCTTCTGGTCGGAGGGACGCAGAACCTCCCCGCGGTAGGGCCCCGTGGAGCAGGTCAACCGCTCGAAATCGAGGCTGGTCACCACGTTCTCGTAAACCCCGTAGCCGAAGTCCTTCCGCAGGCTGGGATCGAACGGCTCGAATCCCGCGGCCAGAACCACCGCTCCCACGTTGATCTCCACCTTCTCCGGGGTCTGGCTGAAATCGATGGCCTTGTTCTCGCAGACGCTCTGGCAGATGAGGCACTTTTCCTCCGTCAGGTAGATGCAGGCGTCGGGATCCACGTAGGTGACCAGGGGAACGGCCTGCTCGAAATAGATGTGAATCGCCTTGTTGTTGGAGAGGTCCTGGTTGTAGGGATCGGGGACCTCGATGGGGCAATACCTCACGCAGGTGTTACACCCCGTGCAGATGTCCTCGATGATATAGCGGGGCTTCTTGACCAGGGTGATATTGAAATCCCCCGCTTGCCCCTCGACGTTCTCGATTTCCGTGTAGGTGAGAACCTCAATATTCGGATGCCGGCCGACCTCGACCAGTTTGGGTGCCAGGATTCACGTGGAGCACTCGTTGGTCGGAAAGGTCTTGTCCAGCTGGGCCATGTGACCACCGATGGAGGGGGCACTTTCGACCAGGTAGACCTTGAAGCCGGCCGCGGCGAGATCGAGGGAGGCCTGCACGCCGCTGATACCGCCTCCGACCACCAAGACATCTCCAAAATTGCCGTCCACGGGCACTTTTAAAAGCTGTCCTTCCTTTAATTCTTTTTCCATTACGCCTTATCCTTATCGGTTTCTTCCGTTTCCTGAATCGCTTCGAGAATAACTTCCGTAATGTCCTTGACGGTTAAAACGTCATCGTATTCCATGGTAATCCGGCTGTCTTCGAAATTGGTGATACAGTAGGGGCAAGCCGTTACCAGCTCCTCCGCCCCGGCATCCACCGCCTGTTTCAGCCGAATATCCGAGAAACGTTCCCCCTTGGGAACCTCCATCCAGATCCTGCCCGCGCCGCCTCCGCAACAGAGGGCGTCCTCGCGGGTCTCCTCCATTTCGACCAGTTCCAGGCCGGGGACCTGTTTCAGCACCTCCCGGGGCTCGTCGTAGATCCCGTTGTGACGCCCCAGGTAGCAGGGATCGTGATAGGTGATTTTTCTCACTACGTCGCTCTTGATCTTGAGCCGCCCCTCCCGGATGAGTTCGAAGAGGAACTGGGTGATGTGCACGATTTCGAAGTGCACCATGAATTCGGGATACTCGTTCTTGAAGGTATGGTAACAGTGGGGCGAAGAAACGAGGATCCGCTTCACGCCGTGATCGATGAAGGTCTTGATGTTCGCCTTGGCCAGGGTAACGAACATCTCCTCGTCCCCTGTCTTGCGGATACTCTCCCCGCAACAGTTCTCCTCCTTGCCCAGGATCCCGAACGAGACCCCGGCCTTCTTGAGGATCTGCACCGTGGCCTGCGCCACCCTCTTCAACCTGGGATCGTAACTGGGATAACAGCCGGGGAAGTAGAGGATCTCCATGTCCGGCTCGAAGGGCTTTACGCCCAGCCCTTCCGCCCAGGCCGCCCGGGTTTCCCGCTTTTCGTTCAGGGGATTCCCCTCGGCCAGCAGGCTGGAACGGATGGAGCGGATCGGCTGAACCGCCGGGGGAAAGGCCATGTACTCGGTAGCCACCCTTCTCAACGCGACCATGGAGTCGATCTGCTGAACATCCCTGGGACACTTCTGGGGGCACTTCCCGCAACTGGTGCATCGCCAGATGTCCTCCGCCTCGATATCCGTCATCCCAAACGTGGCTTCCCGCACGACCTTACGCATACTGAAGGTGATGACCTTGTTCCAGGGACAGACCGTGTCGCACAATCCGCACTGGAAACACCGCTTGAAGGCGTCTCCCCCCTGTTCCTTTATGACCTCGATGATCTCTTTATAATCAGCTACATTCTCCACTGTCTCAGTCAATCCTCTTTTTGCGTTTTATACGTTTCATTCCGCCTCGGGAGTTGCCAGCCGCGCCACCGTCTTCATGATCTTGTCCAGCCCGTACTTGTCGATCAGGGCCTCCAGGCCGAGCTCCAGGTCTTCCACCTTCACCTCTTCTTCCTCCTCGACCTCCACTTCCACTTCCTCGTAGGTAAGGGCGTCATCGATACAGACCTGGACGCACATGGGCTCTTCCAAAGGCGGCTCGGTCTCGCACATGTCGCACTTGAGGGGAAGCCCCGAATCGGGTTCCTTGAAGAGATCCCTCGAAGGGCAGGAGGCCCGGCAGAAGGCGCACTCATCGTACTCCTTCCCGTTGAGCGTATAGGTGTTCCGGCCGGCGCACTCGGCCGGGGTATATTCCCCCGCGTAGACGGGCAGATAGATGTCCCGGATGGGATCGTGGATCACGTGGATCCGGGCCCGCGCCGGGTTGACGCTGCTGTATTTCGGTTCCGCGTGGAAGGCGGCACAGATCGCCTCGCACGCCCGGCACCCGTTGCACTGATCCGCATCAATCTTTATCCGCTTGATAATCTTTGTTTTCTTTTTCTTCTCATCCTTCACGGCTCACTCCCTACGCTATTTACTCTTTTTCCTCAGAAGTCTCATTGGAAGGCGTCTCGTCATCCTCCGTGATGATCCCCCGCTTCAGGAGATCCTCCGCCACGTATCCCAGGCCCAGGGTCTCCAGGGTCTTCTTGGTCGGGATCCCTTCCTTGTTCCATCCCTTGTACTTGTAATACTCATCGAGCAGTTTGGCCTCATACTCGGGAAAACGCTTCTTCCAGTGGTCCTCGGGGGGCTTCTCGTCCTTTCTTCTCAGGCCCCTCCTCGCGTTGATCGCCCGGACCAGGTTCCGGATCCTTCTGGCGATGGTCCAGAGGCCCTCTTCATCGACATCCAGGCCCGTCCCGTAGGAGACCAGGAGGGGCAGGTTGTGGATGTGATAGGCCGGTTTCAAGGGAAAGGACGACAGGCCCGCGCAAAGGCCGAGGGTATCGTCGATATAGTGCATCGTCTCCTGCCACTCCACGAGGTCACAGATCAGGTCGATGGACGGCCAGAAGGGGAACTTTTTCCCCTCTTCCCCCCACTCCATGATGAACTGCTTGAACTTCTCCTCCTTGCCCGTGGGCACCTGGATCCAATCCTTGATAAAGTCTTCCTTCAATTCCTTGGTAAAGAAGGGCGCCTGGGGCATCTGTCCCTCGATCTGCGTGATGTTGATCTTCTCCCCCGTGGACCAGAGGATGTAGTAGATGGGATTCAGCATGCCCAGCTTGATGGGGATCTGTTCGTGTTTCTTGATGGTATTGTGGTCGAACTTCTCCGCGCCCTTGCCGATCTTACGGGCGGCCCAGTATACGCCGTCCGCCAGGACATCCCCGATCCCCTCGCGACGGACGATCTTGTCGAGGAGATAGAAAAAGCGATCCTCGTTCTTCTCCGGGAATCCGGGCAGGTCCTCGTCGGTGAGGATCCCGTTCTCGTAGAGCTCCACGGCGAAGGCCATCACCTGAGGCGCGGTGTATCCATCCACGCCGTACTCCTGGGCGAGCCCGGCGATCTTGAAGCCGAAGTCGAGGTCGTCCGCCATGGCCCCCATGACATAGGTCAGCTTGGAGTAGCACTTCATCATGTAACGATGGGTGGGAAGCTCCGGATGGGGAACGATGGCCCCGCACCGCATGGGACAGTTGTAACAACTGATCAGACGCTCCACCGACTTGGTCTGGACCTCGCTCCACTGCTTGGCCCTCTCCTCCGTCCAGAAATCCTTCCGACGGATCCGGGCGTTTCCCCAGGAGAAGCTGGTCGTGTGCCACTGCTCGTCGTGGATGGCCATTTCCTGGGGCGAACCGAGGCCCGCCAGGATGGGCGGAACGCCCTTGATGGGATTTTCCCGCCTGAATTCGATGTATTTCAGAACCTTCTCACACTCTTCCCAGAACTCCGCCGGGCGGGCGATGTTGAGGTCCTTCGTGCCTCGGACGGCGATGGCCTTCAGGCCCTTGCTTCCCATGACGGCGCCGATGCCGCCCCGGCTAGCACTTGAACGCTCATGTTCGATGGAGGCGTAAAAGACCCGGTTCTCTCCCGCCAGGCCGATCGCCATGACCCGGGCCTTCGGCTCGTTCAATTCCTCCCGGATCAACTCCGCCGTTTCCAGGGCCCCTTTTCCGTGAAGATGGCTCGCATCGCGGATCTCCACGGTGTCATTGTTTATCCAGAGATAGACGAG
Source organism: uncultured Thermodesulfobacteriota bacterium (assembly GCA_964556045.1). GTDB lineage: Bacteria > Desulfobacterota > S145-22 > S145-22 > S145-22 > JAOZMY01. The sequence continues at coordinate 15,055 of CAZKUZ010000313.1, forward strand.
GCCATCGGCCTTGCCCCTGACAATGATCTTGTCGAACCCGGCGTATTTCAGCTCCGGCGCCCAGAATCCTCCCATCATGGAGAAGGCCATCAAACCCGTTTGAGGAGAAAAGGTGGATATAATGGTTCGGTTCGCCCCCGTGGCAAGGGTTCCCCCAAGGAGTCCGGAGCTGAAGATAATGATATTCTCCGGGGAAAGGGGGTCGACGTCCGGCGGAACCCTGTCCCAGAGGATCTTGGCGTTGGTTCCCAATCCCCCCAGAAAGAGTTCCGTTTCTCTTGGGTCTGTCGCGACCTTCTCGATGTTCCCGCGAGAAAGATCCACCTCTAAATTAAATCCTGTCTCTGTGTATCTCATTTTCTTCCCTTTTATCCTCCTAAATTAGAATCCTGCAAATCGGGTAATCCCACGCCCTGACACCTTCGCAACGAAAAACAGCCTTACCTATTGTGAAGGCTGGCACTAAAATTTTTTCCTGATACGTCAAATTGTGAAATTTATAACTTAACCTGTAGAACATGTCAAGAAAAAATTTGGACGCGCGTTCAAATTTTGAGGTCTCCGGGAACTTTCCGAAACCACCCGCACGACCTTGACAGCCCCCGCGAAGACGCTCTAAAGTAATCCTGCAATGGAGAAGAAACGTCCCGATCCCCGCAGGATATTCCATGACAGACAAAACGGCTAAATTTCTGCCCGTCTTTCTTCTCCTGCTTCTTGCCCTCCTACTCCCGGGCTGTTTCGCTCCAAAAAACCTCAAGAAAAACCCTTCCCCCCACAGGGGAGTTCCGATCACCTTTACCTACCGGGGCATGGCAAAATCCGTCTGCCTCTGCGGAGACTTCAACAACTGGTCCCCTCGGGAAAACTGCCTGAAACGAGATGGAAAGATGTGGAGGATCCGAATCTACCTGCCGCCCGGCCGGTACCGGTATCTCTTCCTTATCGACGGGAAGCGCTGGATATGCGATCCCAAGGCATACCTGAGCGAAAAAGACGGATACGGCAGAAAAAATTCGGTCTTAATCGTTGAAAAACCGTGACGAAACGCGTGGTGAAACGTATATTAAATGAGAAAGATGTATGCGCCGAAAAAAAGAAAAGGTCATGAAGGAAA
>CAZKUZ010000314.1:0-1907 GCA_964556045.1 uncultured Thermodesulfobacteriota bacterium
TCTCTTCCGGTTCTTTTAAAACAATATAATTCGCCTGGCGGCCCGCGGCAAGGCCTTCCCGCCGATAGGAGAAGAAATAGGTCTCTTCGCACCGCGTGCAGTAGGGCAGGATATCGATATGTCCCTCCTTCACGCCCACTGTCCCGGCTTGCTCCTTCGCCATGAGCTTCAGGTCGAGCCACCAGTGCCCCGGCCGACCGGGCCGGGCACAGGTTTCCCAATCCCCCTGCCGTTTCTGTTCGATGAAATAGGCATGGACAGGCTCATCCACCTCCAGGCAGCAGGCCCCGATCCCCGGCCCCACGGCGAGATAGACATCTTCAGGCTCTATACCAACGTGTTCAACGAACCGACGGAGCACCTTGGGGAGGATCCCCAGGGCCATCCCCTTCCAGCCCGCGTGAACCACCGCCACCCCTTTTCCGGCCCCTTCGGCGATCAGGATAGGGAGGCAGTCCGCCGTCTTTACCCCAACGGGAAGTCCCGGAACCGTCGTTATCACGGCATCGGCCGGCTCGTGCCAGTCCAGCGGGACCGGGATATCGAAGATCTCGACATGGTCCCCATGGATCTGCTTGGGGAAAAGGATACCGGAGGGAATTTCTTCCGCGCGCATCCCGAACCCGTGATAGAGATGGGGAAGGGATTCCAGAAGGGGCGAGGTGACGAACTGCATGGTTTTTCCTTTCACGCGAAGCGTTCTTCAAGTTTTCGATACAGGGTGCGGAGATCCTCGGGACAGGGGGCCTTGACGGTCATTTTTTTCCCGGTTTCCGGGTGAAAAAAGGTAACCTTCGAGGCGTGAAGGGCCTGCCGGCCCAGGGCCTTGACCTCTTTCGCCAGGGGCGCCAGCACCCCCGTGGTGGGAAACCGCCGACGTCCGTAAACCGGGTCCCCGACAATGGGGTGCCCCAGGGAGGCCAGGTGCACGCGTAACTGGTGGGTCCGTCCGGTATGGGGAGAAAGCTCCAGGTAGCTCAATCCCGGGAAGGATTTTATCACCTTCCAGGAAGTGACCGCTTCCCTCCCCGCATCGGGGACCCGCACGATCGACATCTTCTTTCGGTCCCGGGCGCTCCGGGTAATGGCATGTTCGATCGTTCCCTTCTCTGTCTCCATCCGGCCGTATACCAAGGCATGGTAGATTTTCTTTATCCGGCGGTCCTTGAACTGCCCGATCAAGGAAAGATAGGCCTTATCCGTCTTCGCCACGATAAGCGCGCCGGAGGTTCCCTTGTCGAGTCGATGGACGATCCCGGGGCGGCGTGATCCGCCCATGGGAGCCAGCTTGGGCGTATGTGCTAACAGGGCATTGACGATGGTGTCGTCGACGTGGCCGGGCGATGGATGGACAACGATGTGGGGAGGCTTGTTTATAACAATAACCGACTCATCTTCATAGAGAATCTCGAGGGGAAAAGGTCGGGCGACCAGTCGGAACGGTTCCCGGGTGGGGGGCTCGTAGGAAACGACGGCCCCGGGATAAACCCGGGCGGATGGCTTTCGGACCGTCTCTCCGCATACGCGCACATGCCCTTCCCGGATCCACCTCTGCGCAACGCCCCTGGAGTCGATTCCCTCCTGGAGGGCAAGGAACTGGTCAATCCTCATGGCATCGGCCTCTTCCGGCACCACGCAACTCACTTCGCTCATTTCCTCTTCCTGAAAAAACGGTACACCTCCGCGGCCTTATCCGTGTCCACCCCCCCTTCTCCCAATGGGTACGGCAGAGCAAAGGCGGAAAGGAGACCCACCTTTTTGGGCTCCACCGACATGATCCGAAAGCTCTGTCCGTCGCTCTTCTTGAAGATCAAAACCGGGCTGAAATAGATATACACCCCATCCTCGACCGTCTTAAGAATCACTTCCTCGCCGCTCAGCCTTCTCAGAACGAGGCAAATGGCCAG
>CAZKUZ010000315.1:0-2147 GCA_964556045.1 uncultured Thermodesulfobacteriota bacterium
CTTCATGAGCGCACGCACATCATGGCGGGAGTCATGCCGCTCAAGTCTGGAGGTATGGCACGTTACATGGCGAAGAACGTGGCGGGCGTGACCATTCCCGACGAGATCGTGAAACGGATGGTAGCGGCGCCGAAGGGGAAGGGTGCCGCGGAAGGGATCAAGATCTGTATCGAGACCATCGAGCAGCTGAAAGAGATTGAGGGTGTCCATGGGGTTCATATCATGGCACTCGAATGGGAACACCGTGTCCCGGAAATTTGTGAGGAGGCTGGACTGCTTCCAAGGCCAAGTTGATAAAAAGGAGGGGACCAGATGGACTTTGCGGACCACCTGACTTCGGGGGAGTTTATCAAAGTAGTTGAAATTCAACCTCCAAAGGGGGTGGATTTGACAAAGTTCCTGGGGCATGCCGAGGCCATCCGTGGCCGGGTGAGCGCGATCCTCGTGCCAGAACTTGAAACCTCCATCATGCGGCTTTCGTCCCTGGCCGCTTCCAAGGTTCTTGCGGAAAACGGGTTCGAGACCATCCACCATACCCCTTGTGGCCATAAAAATCGTATCGCCCTCCAGTCGGAACTGCTGGGGGCGTATGTTCTCGGGATAAAGACCGTCTGGATTACCCGCGGGGATCCCCCCAATATCGGGGACCATCCCGACGCCAAAGAAGTCTTCGACTTGGAAACCAACGACCTGCTTGCGGCGGCGAAACGCCTCCAGGAGGGATACGACCTTTCGGGCAACGATCTGGAGGGAACGCCGAAGTTCACGGTGGGATCGGCCTTCAGCGCGGGGGTGACGGGCCATATCCTTGACCTGGAGGTCCTGGAGGTGGAGAAGAAGATTCGCCTCGGGGTTGACTTCTTCATTACGACTCCCATCTTCGACATAGAGCAGTTTGCCAAGGTCATGGAGAAGATCCGCCCCTTCAAGGTGCCGGTCATCGCTTCCGTGATGATCCTCAAGTCCGTGGGGATGGCCCGCTACATCAATAAACATATCGATGGGGTTATGGTTCCGGACGACATCATCCAGAGGATGATGAAGGAACCCGACAAGCAGAAGGCCTCCATTGAGATTACCGCCTCGCTTATCAAGGCCCTTGAAGAGATCTGCCAAGGGGTTTGCATCGTTCCGATAGGATGGGAAGACCGGGTGCCGCAGGTCCTGGATGCCTGTGGATATTAATCCTTTAAAGCGCTAACATTGGGGGGGAGATGGGCTCCGCCCGCTCTTTAAAACGTGTTGAAGACAAGGCCAGTGGGATGGTGGGGCTGGAAGAAGGTTTGCCGGGGGAGATCTCCTGGTCTATTTTAGAAAAGGGAGATGACGGGATTCTGGTCCTGGATCCCAGCGCCACGGTTATCTTCAGCAATTCTGTTTTTCTCGATCTGACGGGTTTCGAACGTTCGGATGTCTTGGGACATTCCTTCTATGATTTCGTGGACCCGGGGCAGAGGGATTCCTTCAAAAATATCGAGGAAATCCTCCGGAGCCGCCAGGGAAAGTTCTGCCGGGAGATAGTATTCCTCAAGAGGGATGGCTCTCGGATTGTTACGGACACCTGTTTTTCTCCGGATTACGACCGGACGACGCCTTTGATGTACGTGTACGTGAGAGACCTGTCCGAATGGAAACGGATCGAGGGGGAGCTCAAGAAGGCGAACAGCTTTTTCGTCAACCTCATCGAGAGTTCCGTGGACGGCATCATCGCGGCGGATATCAAGGGGAATATCATCATCTTCAATCACAGCGCGGAACAGTTGACGGGGTATAAGGCGGAAGAGGTGATCGGGGGAAAGCTCCATATCACCAACCTCTACCCCGAGGGCGTGGCCAAGGACATCATGCAAAAGCTCCGAAGCGAGGAGTATGGCGGGGTGGGGAAACTGACGCCTATCAGGATAACCGTTCTCTCGAAGGAGGGGGAGGAAATTCCCATCGAGCTGTCGGCCGCCCTCGTCTACGAAGAGGGGAAGGAAATCGCCAGCGTGGGGATCTTCACGGACCTCCGGGAGCGCCTCAAGATCGAGGAGCAGCTCCAGCAGACCCATCTCCAGCTCGTCCAGTCGGAGAAGATGGCCTCCGTGGGGAAACTGGCCGCCGGCGTGGCCCACGAGATCAACAACCCTCTCGGGGGGATCCTCATC
>CAZKUZ010000316.1:0-4751 GCA_964556045.1 uncultured Thermodesulfobacteriota bacterium
CGTGCCATACCTCCAGACTTGAGCGGCATGACTCCCGCCATGATGTGCGTGCGCTCATGAAGCCCCATATCCCGCACCATCTTCATCCATTCCCGGAAACGATCCATATCATAGATCACCTGTGTCTGTATGAAATCGGCCCCAGCCTTGACCTTCTTCGCCAGCCGGATGACACGAAACTCGAAGGGATCCCCAAAGGGGTTTGCCGCCGCGCCCAAAAAGAGTTTGACATCTCCCTCAACCTCTTCTCCCCCAAGGGTCTTTCCCTCATCCCGCATGGTCTTTAATACACTCAAAAGCTGGATGGAGTCAAGATCATACACGTTTTTGGAATCAATTTCATTACCGAAACGCTGATGGTCACCGGTCAAACACAAACAGTTTTTGATTCCAAGGGCCGTCGCGCCAAAGATGTCGCTCTGCATCCCGATCCGGTTCCGGTCCCGGCAGGTCATCTGCATCACCGGTTCCAGCCCGAGGTCCATGATGATCTTCGAGGTAGCGATGGAAGACATCCTCACGATGGCCGTCTGGTTATCCGTGACATTCACGGCATCAACGACCCCTTTGAGATATTTAGCCTTCTCATAGATGACCTCAACGTCGTTCCCCTTCGGCGGTCCAAGTTCCGCCGTTACCGCGAATTCGCCTTTCTCAAATACCTTTTCAAGATTCGACCCGCTCTTCATATCCGAAGGTCCTCCCTTACGATTTTCCTCGGTCCACCATCCCGACTGGTAATCCATTTCTTGGGCGGTATGATCTCCGTCAAGTTCTCCAGCTTTCCGATCGCCTTCAATCGATCATAAATCAACTGCCAGGCGCAATCCACGTCCTGGCTGATCTCGCACTTTCCGTTCTGAGACCCCCCGCAGGGCCCGTTCAAGAGGCTCTTGGAACAGCGTGCGATGGGACAGATCCCGCCGGTCAAGTGCAACACGCAGTTTCCGCAGGCGGCACACCGTTCCGTGAAGACGCCATGCTCCTCCGGCAAGCCGAGGAAGGTCGTGTTCAGGCCCGGGTAGGCGGGCTTGTCATAAAACGTCTGCGCCATGAGCTGAACCCCGATCCCGCACGCGATGGAAAGCACGGCCTCCACGTCCTTCATTGCGTCTTTGGCCTCATCCATGAATTCGGGTTCGCACTGACGCGTCAGTGTCATCTCGACGATCTCGATGGGGTTCCCCGCCTCTTTCCTTGCCATGCGAATCTGGGAAGCCAGAACACCGACTTCCTTCTCTCCACCCGCCTGACAAACCGTGACACAGGCTCCGCATCCCGCAAGGAGGATCTTCTTGTGGGGAGCAAGCATCTCAAGAATCTCTTCGATCGGTTTTTGCTCTGCTATTATCATCTTTTACCCTTCCCTTTAGAAATAAATTTTATGCGCCTTCGCGAAGCATCTCTACTTTTCCCTGTACCAACTCCGCAAATCTCACTCCGCTTGCCGGAGCCACCGGGCAGAACGCGATCTTCTCAGGGGAAAGTCCCATTTTTTCGAGCCGTTCTTTGAGATAGTTGACGCGTTTTTCCGCCCGAATATTTCCTCGAACATACTTGCAGTTTCCTTCATAACAAGCGAATATCATTACAGCATCCGCCCCTTCATCAAGGGCCTTCATAATGTATCCCGTCTCCGCCTTTCCCCCGCAGGGGAGAGCCACCACCTTCAAGCCATCGGGTAATTCCAGCCTCAATGACAAGGCATGCTCGTACGCGGGCATTCCAGACTCTTCGCAACAGAACGCCACAATCCTTGGATTATTCACTCCCATCACCCATGCTCCTAACTTTTGTCTCGATCAATCAATCTATCCGCCGTCCCGTGCCTCACGCCTTCCCCAGGAATTCGAGCACCTCCAGGTCCGGATAATAGACAAGCTGGATGGCCTTCGCGGGGCACTCGCTCGCGCACAGGCCGCATCCGTTACAGGTTTCCACCACGACCCGTGCCGCTTCCCAAGAGGCCCCATCCTTGGCGCCCCTCGTGATATAGACATTCCGCTCCCCGTACCGTTCGATGCGGATACTGTCATGGGGACAGATACGGTAACAGGTGAGACACGTGGCGCACTTGCTCGGGTCGACCTCCGCTACGCGCTGGACATCAACCTGGTAGGTACCGCCGCCAATCCATTTGTACAGCTCCGCCGCGGCCGAAAGGGCCGTTCCATAAGCCTCCGTTGGATATTCCGGGAACCAGGTATCCCCCGCGACCACAACCCCCTTCTTCGGGGTGCGACCGATAAACTGGGGATTGTTCGGCCCCGCGAATCCCCCTTCCCGCGGAATCTTGAGTCGCTCTAAAAATTCATCCCGCTCACCGTTTGGAACGATCTTCTCTTGAACCACGATGGCATCCAGATTATCAAGTACCATGTCGAGAGGCCCATTTTCCGAAACGGCGGAGGCATCCTGAAAGATGATTTGACTTCCCTCGATCCTGGGGATGTCCCGATACTTGAAGATAAGGATCCCCGCTTCCCTCGCCAGCCGGTATTCCCTCTCCATGTCATCCACGGAAACCTTGAAATCCCTGCAGAGGATGAAGACCTGGACCCCGAACCCCTTCATGTGCGCGCCGAATCTCAGGGCGGTGACACTGGCCCATTTTTCATCCCTGTCATCGACGTCCAGGATAAAAGCCACCCGCCTGACGGCGCGGGTTGTCTCTTTCAAAGGTCCCTTTCGCACATCAAACTGGGAGAGAAACTCGGAAAAGGTCTTGACCCCTTCCACCGCGAACGCCTCCGGGACCACGGAATTTCCCCTGAAGGCCACGGCAATCCCCGATGCCTTCAAAGAAGCGGGGGTCCCCCTCTGGAGGGCCTTAATATCGAAATTCCCCCACCATCCTGACACCTCGTCAATCACGGTCTCACCCATGATCTCCACGTTGCCGCTCGCGGTTACTCTCCCGCCCAGCTCCTCGTATCGCCTGGTAACACCCTCGTCCGCTTCCATGAGAACCCGGATGGGATCGACCAGTTCCTCTATTTCCTTGTACGGGTGGATAAGGGTAACCTTTATCCCCAGGGAAGCCAAGTTATCCGCCATGACCAGGACCGCGGGATGATCACCCGCGACAACGGCCTGCGGAGATATCGTAACTTCCTTGATTTCAGGTGTAGCTTCCGGAATCCTAAGTACCGCCTGCCGACCACTCATGATCTACCCTCCAGGTAACGCAATGTTCTCAAGACCACCTGTTTGGCATCCATCATCGAACGCTCAATATCCTTTGGACCGGAAACCGTGCCCGCTAGGAAAATTCCATCCTCCCCGGACTGGGAATCGAGAAATCCCTCGTCGCTATGTCGCACCCCTATTTCCTCCCAGATCCCTTCGTTTTCCTCGTTCGGCTCCATCCCGATGGACAGGACGATCATGTCGAAGAAACGTTCCTCGATATCCCCCGAGGCCTCGTCCAGAACCTTCATCATCAACCCGGGTCTCTGGTAATACTGATAGATCTTCGACGGAATGGCGCGAACGAAGTGAAAATTCGGATCTTCCTCGCAGGCCTTCAGGGTCTCGTCAAACAGGCGCCCGGCAGGTTGGATATCCATATAAAAGAAATAAATCTCGGAATCGGGATTCTGGTTCCGGATGACCCGCGCCATCCTCAGCGCATACGCGCAGCACGCCTTTGAACAGTAGAGATGGCCGATGCTCTCGTCACGCGATCCGACGCATTGGATGAACGCTACTTTCCGGGGGATTTTCCCGTCCGAGGGCTTATAGACATTCCCCTCTTCACGAAGCATCCGCTCCAGGTCGAGCCCCGTCAAGACGTCGGCATATCGGCCGTAACCGTACTCTCCCTTCTTTCTCGCGTCAAAGGGGGTAAACCCCGTCGCAAAAATGACCGCATCTGCGCGGGTTTCTTCGATACGGCCGTCTCTCGACACCTTAACGATATACCCGGAACCGTTCTTGGCAACCTTCACCACCCTGCTGCCCGTGAGCAGGGTTACCTCCTCCACGGAACGGACATTTTCCCTCTCTTTATCCGAGACACAGACGTAACACCGGTTGCAACGATCCGTCGCCTTACAGCAGTAATCCGCGGCCCAACCGCCGATCTCCGGCTCCTTTTCCACCAGGGTGACTTTCACGCCCATCTGCGCCAACTCGTCTGCGCAGGTGATTCCGGCAATCCCACCTCCCACAACAATCACATGAGCATCACTCACCATTGACTCCGTAACACCCTAATTTAATAAATACTTTTTAAATATGACAAAGAGGGATGGAAAACCATCCCTCTTTTTGAAAGCCCTTAAACCTCTAACCAGGAATCTGAATAGAGGATATCGCCCCGCAAGACTCTGACCGTCTTGTAGTATTTCAGCTCTTCTTCGTTGAGATCGTCGGGGTTGACTTCCTCACCATCCAGCATCCGGTAGATAAGGTTGACGATATCCTGGCGTCCGCCCCGGGCAAACTCCATCATGCCCTCGTCCAGGGGATCCATAATGCACGAATACATCCCCTGTTTCTGAAGCATGATCATGTAAGTCTGGTTGAGGATGGGGCGTAGATGGTTCGGGGAACCATTGGAAACGTTGGACACGCCGCAGGTCGACTTGCCATTGGGCGCCATGTAGGGAATCTGCTCCGTGAATTCGAAGCAGGCCTGAACCTGCTGCAACTGGACGTTGATGGGAAGAACGATCGGGTCAAACCAGATGTCCTCTTCCGCGATCCCGTACTCCGCCGTGGCCTTGTGGAAGATCTCCGCCGCCAAA
>CAZKUZ010000317.1:0-2301 GCA_964556045.1 uncultured Thermodesulfobacteriota bacterium
GTCAAGATCCTGGTGCCGGTTTCCATTCCGAGGATCATCATCTTTGTCATCTCCATCCTGACAACGGTCTTATTGTTGATGTTTCTGAAAAAAACCTACCTGGGGAAGGCCATGCGGGCCTTGTCCCAGAACCACGACGCCTGCAGCCTGGTGGGGATTCCCGTCCGCCGCGTGGCGCAGATCACCTTCGGGCTTGGAACGGCCCTGGCGGCCCTTGGGGGCATTCTTGCCTCCATGATCTACTCCTTCTCCCCGGAGTTCGGCGGAAACTTCCTGCTGAAGAGTTTCTGCATCATCGTTCTCGGAGGGATGGAGAGCACGCTCGGCGTCATCGTCGGGGCCTTGGTGCTGAGTCTCATCGAGTCCTTCAGTATCCTTGTGATTCCCATCGACCTGCAGGAAATGATCAGTTTTGTCCTCCTCGTGCTAATCCTCGTGATCAAGCCGACGGGTATCTTCGGGAGGAGGGCGACCATCTGAGATGAAACGATTCACGAAACTCCAGGCATTCTATTTCCTCATCGTCCTTTTCCTCTTTCTGCTGCCCCTGTTCATTCATAATCAGTATGTCATCCACCTGGGGATTATGACCTTTCTCTTTATCACCATTGCCATCGGGTGGAATATCCTGGGGGGATACACAGGGCAGATTTCCTTCGGCCACGCCAGTTTCTTCGGAATCGGGGCCTATACCACGGCCATTCTCTGGCTGCGTATGGGGATTCATCCCCTCCTGACCATCCCCTTGGGCGGGTTACTGGCGGCAGCTTTCGGGGTGCTGTGGGGGTACCCCCTTTTACGTCTGAGGGGCTACTTTTTTGCCATTGCCACCATCGGCGTCGGCGAGGCGACGCGGGTCCTGGCCAGCTTCTGGGAATCCCTGACGGGTGGATCTTCCGGGCTGACTCTGCCGGTCCCCAAGGTTTTCAGTAAGGTTCCCTTCTACTACGAGATGCTGATTATCGCCTTTCTCGTTTTTCTCCTCTCTGTCTGGGTTTATCATTCCAAGTTCGGTCTGGGACTGTTCGCCATCAAGGACGACATCGACGCCTCGGAGACCCTGGGGATCAATACCCCTCTCTACAAAATCCTTGCCCTTGCCCTGAGCGGGTTTATCGTGGGAATCGGGGGAAGTTTCTACGCCCAGTATATCTTTTACGTGGAACCGGGGGATGTCTTCAGCTTCGAGAAGAGCGTGAATCTGATTCTGATCAACATCGTGGGAGGGGTCGGAACCATTTTCGGCCCCGTGTTCGGCGCCCTCATCTTTCTCGTGTTACAGGAATTCGTTCTGGTTCTCTTCCCCAATCTGCACCTCTTGGTCTACGGCCTGCTCCTTGTCCTGATCATCATCTACCAGCCGAACGGATTGGCGGGTCTGATCGCTTTCGTGAAGCGGAAGCTCGGGAAAAAGAAACGCGTCGGTGGGACATGACATGGCCTTTTTAGACGTGACAAACTGCACGAAGAATTTTGGCGGTCTTCTGGCGGTCAACGATGTGACGTTTTCCGTTAGGGAGGGGGAACTGCTGGGGTTGATCGGTCCCAACGGCGCAGGGAAGACCACCATGTTCAACATGATCAGCGGGGTTTACAAGCCGACCTCCGGGCGGATTGTTTACCGGGAGCGCTTCCACATACACGCCTTGAATACCCATCGTATCTGCCACATCGGGATCGCCCGGACTTATCAGGTGGTCAAACCCTTCCTCAATATGACGATCTTGAAGAATGTCCTCGTGGGGGCCTATTTCGGGAAACGCGGCGTGCTCAAGAGAGACGCCACGAAGATCGCTCAAGAGGTCTTGGAATTTACGGGGCTGTGGGAGCGGAGGGACGAGATCGCCGGCAGCCTGAACGTGCCGAGCCGGAAGCGGCTCGAGATCGCCCGGGCCCTCGCCACGCAGCCTGATCTTCTCCTGCTGGACGAGGTGATGGCGGGGCTCAACCCGGCGGAGACGCAGAAGACCATGGGGCTGGTCAAGCAAATCCAGGAACGGGGCGTGACGATCATCATGATTGAGCACGTGATGCAGGCCGTGATGGGACTGTCCGAACGGATCATCGTGTTGAATTACGGGGAGATCATCGCGGAAGGGACGCCGGAAGAGGTAGCGAACAATCCCGAAGTCATTAAGGCCTATCTGGGTGATTGAGGATGATGCTGAAAGTTGAAAATCTGAACGTCTTCTATGGGGATATGCAAGCCCTTTGGGATGTGAGTTTCGAGGTTTCCGAAGGAGAGCTGGTAACCCTGGTAGGGGCCAACGGGGCGGGTAAGACCACTACCATCAACGCCAT